>JAWBPL010000099.1:0-3400 GCA_038825025.1 Candidatus Woesearchaeota archaeon
ATTTCAATATTAAATTTTTCTTTAAAAACAGAATTCCAGTTTTCATAATGAAAAGAATTAGAATCTATAATAACACCGTCCATGTCAAAGATTATGCCTTTTATATTATTTTGATTTTTCATTTATTTTTTAAAAAATTAGTAAGATTTAAATTTAAGTATTTTTGTAAAACAAAAATGTCTAACTTAGAATCATATCTTGAAGAAGTTGAAAGAATTAGAAAAAATATTTCTTTAGAAGATATACCTATTTTGCAGATTAAACCAGAAATAGAAATTAATAAAGAATTATTACCTTTTTATGGCAGAGGTATAAGAAAGCCTAAAACAGATAGAGAAAAAGAGATTCAAGAAAAAAGAAAAGAACAAGCAATTTTAGTAAGCCAAAGAAAAACAAGACAAATTTTAGCATTATTAACTGCATTTGAAAACGAAAATCCTAGTTTAGCTTATTCACTTTTTAGTTTTTATGATATTGGCTCAGGTAGAGGTGCATTAGCCAAACAACTAGCCTATTTATATAAGGGGTTGGTTTATGCTGTTGATTTTAACACAGATGCATTACAAAAAGCAACTTTATTAGGTTTAAATATCCAAACTGTAGGTGTAAATATTTTTTATCAAAATCCTTTTCAAGAAAATAAACCTTTTTATGTCTTTGCACTTCATTTATGTGGTTTAGGAATAGATCAAGTTATAAAATATTCTGAAAACAATACTACTTTTAGAGGTTTTTATGCGATGCCTTGTTGTTATGGTTTAATAAACCCAGAAAATTTTTCTGAAATTCATTCAGAAACAATTAATTCATTAGGCTTAAAAATTCAAGAAATAGAAGCATTAAAATATGTTGCACATTTACGAGCATCACTTAGCCAGCATCAAAATTATGAATTATTTAATTATGCTGCATTTCTAATAAATACAATAAGAACAAGAACTTTAAATAGATTTGGTTTTAAAACTAATTTATATTTAACTGATGATAAAAAAGAATATGTTATAGCGGCGAAAAAAGAATGAAAGAAAATAATCTAATTTGATGTGCTCACTTTGATATTTCTAAAATAAGCTTTTAATCTTTCTCAAATTTAAATCTTCAATACTTTCTACAATTAAATCAGCATCTTTTAACTCTTCTTTTTTTAAGGTTGTTTGAACAGCAATGACTTTCATTTTAGCTGCTCTCGCTGCTGTAATTCCCTCAATAGAATCTTCAACAACAACACATTCTTCTGGCTTAACTTTTAAATTTTCTGCATTTTTTAAAAAAATTTCAGGATGTGGTTTTCCTTGAGATGCATCGTCAAAAGTTACAATACTATCAAAATAATTATGCAACCCAAAATTATCAAACAATTTTGTTATAGTTCTTTTGCTTCCATTAGTTCCTAATCCTATTTTTATATTATTTTGTTTTAATTCTTTTAATAATTCAACAACACCAGGATAAAGTTTTATCATTTTTATAATATCTTTATAATAAATATCTCTACCTTTTTCAATTAATTCATCAATTTCCTTTTTTGAAATTTTCAAACCTTTTTCTTTTGCAAATAATTCTGCTTTTTGTTCAAACCTCATTCCAGGATGTTTTGCAAAATCTTTTTCTGTTATATTTAATTTTAAATTCTTATTTATCAATTCAGTAAATAATTTATTTATCTCTGAATGAGAATCAGACAAAACACCATCATTATCAAAGATAACAGCTTTTAACATTTTTACCTCTTATTTGTTTTATTTTTTTAGTATTTTTATAACTAAATTTTATTATTTATTATGCACAATTTCAATTACATCCCTGTGCTTTAATAATTCTTCTTTTTTCATAGACATTTTTGTTTTTACATTAATTGCCCTAATAAAATTTTCACCTAAATCAGTATGCAAATGATAAGCAAAGCTTAATGCAGTAGTTCCTGGCGGCATTAAAAAACAATCAGGCAATCTTCTTCCCTGGCTGTCTTCTAATTTATTTACACCGCCTGGAAAAATAGCAATATATTTTAATAAATCAAAAACAGCACTGTTTAAAATATTTTGAACACCAGTTGAGCCGTATTTTTTTAAAATATTTTCTTTAATAAAAAACAAAGCATTTTTTTGTTTTTCACTTAGTTTTGTTTCATCTAAAATTGTAAAATCACTCTCACCTGGAATATATTTTATCAAGCCATTTTTATTAGCTTCTTTAAGAGCTAATTCTGCTTCTGCAGAGCAGGGAATTATAATATAATCTGGAAATTGCTCTTTGACTTTTAAATATTTTTCATAAGAGCCAGGAAAATCAATTTTATTTGCTGCTATTAAAATAGGCTTTGTTTCTTTTCGTAATTCTATTGTTAATTTTTTTAATTCTTCTTCTGTCCAATTTAATATTGGTTTTTCCAATAAACTTAATTTTCTCAATTTTTCATTGACAATATCTTCTGTTACTTTTAATCCTGAAAATTGTTTTGCAATAGCTTTAACAACATTTTCTTTTGTCTGGTTTATTGCATAGGAAAATTTTCTCCATGTCCTTTGAAAAATTTGGTAATACCACATATCTAATTCATTTTCTAAAAATTTTATATCATTACTTGGATCATAAGATAATTTTTCAATTGGCTCTCCTTTTTCATTTAAGCTTCCAGAAATATCAACAACATGAATTAAAGCATCTGCCTGGCTTAAATCATTTAAAAATTCTAATCCAAGACCTTTGCCTTCATGAGCTCCTGGAACTAAGCCAGCAACATCAACAATTTGAACAGGAACAAACCTTTTATGATTAATGCAATAACCTTCTCTTGGATTGCATTGCGTATTCAATTCAGAATCAACACAATCAACTTTAACAAAACCTGTGCCAGAATTAGGCTTTATTGTTGTAAAAGGATAATTAGCAATTCCAACATCCATTAAAGTTAAAGCTTTAAAAAAAGTTGACTTTCCAGCACTTGGTTTTCCTACTAGACCTATAAACATTTTATTTTGGTTTATTTTTATAATTAAAAGGTTTTTGATTTTTATAATATCCAAAACTTTAAAATAGAAATAAAAATTTTATTATTTATTAGTTTTACAATTTTTATGGGCTCGTGGTCTAGTGGCTATGACATTGCCTTCACAAATAAATAATAAATAAAAAATTTGAAAACGGCAAAGGTCGCCAGTTCAATTCTGGCCGGGCCCATAACTTGCAATTCTGACAGCTTCACCCAGTGAATTCTGTTATAAATTAATTAAAATTTTATTTAAAAGTTTAAATTACAAAAATATTTAAACTCTATAATCTATATTTTTTTTATGGCATTTAATTTTTTTTCAAAAAAAAAATCACAATTTGCAATGGAATATATTTTAATAATGGCAATTGTTCTTGGTTTTTTAATTTCCGGAATATTTATTTTTAG
>JAWBPL010000100.1:0-3377 GCA_038825025.1 Candidatus Woesearchaeota archaeon
AGAATATATCTGTATAGTATATTTTAGTTAGGCGACATATTACTTTTGCAGACTCTAAACTTGTTTTTGGCAAACATTAAAAATATTTATATAATTAATCAAATATTCAATCATTATGAAGTCCGCAATTTATATGGATGGTAATAGGTTTATTGAAACAGAATTTACAACAGAAGAAGAATTTGAAAAAATTGTAAAAGATAATTCAAAAACTCTTTTCGGTTCAAAAACTATTTATTTTGATCTGAAAAATAAAATTGATTCAAAATATTTAGGCTCATCAATACCAGATGGTTTCTTGTTTGATTTCAAAGATAAAGAAAATCCTGAATTTTATTTAGTTGAAGTAGAACTTGAAAAACATGATTTCTACAAACACATATTCCCTCAAATAACAAAATTTTTTGCATTCTTTAAAAATTCAAAAAGTAGAAATAATTTGATTGATAAATTGTTCCATTTCGTAAAATCCAATGAAGAATTGGAACAAGAATTTAAAGAGCATTTAGGAAAAAAAGAAATTTACAAAGCTATTAAAGACATCATTGAGAATAGCCAAAACATACTACTTATTATTGATGAAAATAAACCAGAACTTCAAGAAGTTTTTGAAACCTACACTGATACATGGGATAAAATGGTAAAAGTGGAAATTTTGAAACAATATACCGCCAATAAAAAATCTATATTTACTTTAAATCCAGATTTTGAAGATATAGGTTTTATTGAACCACTTAGCATCGAGGAATCTGAAGAAAGATACTCTGAAAATTTTCATACAGAAGATGTTGAAGAAACTATTGCTTCAGTCTATGAAAAAGTCAAAAATGCAGTCCTAAAAATTGATACCAATATAAAAGTAAATCCTCAAAAATATTATATCTCTCTGAGGAAAAAAAAAAATTTTGCATTTATTATTATTAAGAAAAAGAGAATGAACATAGTTATAATGCTGTCTTATGAAACAGGGGCAAGCTTGATAAAAAAGCATAAGCTTACACAATTACACGAAAGTGTGCAAAATTTCTATAATGGGCCTTGTTTTAAAGTAACTCTTGAGAATGAGGATAATTTAGAAGAAGTTTTGAAAGCACTTGAAGAAGCATATAAACAACAAAACAACTAATTTTTGACATATTTCTTAAAAAATATTTATCCCTCTGTGTTATTTGCCTTTGCCACATCGTGGCTCATGTAGTTGCAATTTCTGTCTTCGCCATCATCTCTCCTAACAGACCTTTTACGGCTCTCTTCATTGCACTCGTTCGCCAAAATTTTCCTAAAGAGAAAATTCGTAAAATGTCATAAGGTCAATTTCTTAAAATAATAAATAAAACTAAATTGCAAAATTTTTAAAATATGCTTCAATAATAATAAAAACAAAGTAAAAGAAAATTAAAAAAAGCCCTTCTTTCCAAGAAATACCATTATCACTTTCAGAAAAGCTTAAAAAAATAAATGCACTGAAAATTAAAAAAAACACACTGCTTAAATAAATGCTTGGAACTACTATAATAGGATGTATTATTGCAGTCATTCCTAAAACTAAGGTAGAATTTGTTATAACACTGCCAACAATATCACCAATAGCCATTTCATCATGCTTTTGAAAAACAGATTTTATTGTAAACATTAATTCAGGCAAGGTTGTTCCAACAGATATTATAAATAAACCTATTAATAATGGATTTAAATTTAATTCTATCGCAATAATTTTAGCATAATCAATCACAAAATTTGAGCTTGTCAATAATAAAACTAGAGATATTATAAATATAGCAAAATTCTTTATTACTTCTTTTTGTGATGAATATGAAATAGTTTTTGAAAACTTTGTCTCTTGTTTTATTAATGTATAAATATAAAAAATAAAAATTATTAATAAAATAAATCCGTCTATTCTTGATATGCCTTTTTCCACATTTATGCCAAAGTAATTCCATATATAATGATCAAACATAAAAAAAACAGGAATCAACAAAATAAAAAACATCATAAACATATCTTTTTTTATTATTTTACTGCTTAATATTATTTTTTTTGAAAGCAAAGCACCAATTCCAACTATTAAAGTCATATCAATTATGTTTGCACCAATAACATTGCCAATAGAAAATTGAGGTGTTTTTGCCATCGCACTCATAATCCCAATAAAAGTTTCTGGCAAAGAAGTTGCAACAGCAACTAAAATAAAGCCAATTGTAAATTCATTAACTCTTAAATAAGAAGATATTTTTGCCAATGATTTAACTAAAAATGTGCTGCTTTGTGATAAAATTATGCAGGCAATTAAAAATATTACTAAATCAAATAGAATCATTATCAAAAAGTATAATAAAACCTATATAAAAGTTTCTAATATCAAATTTTTATTTATCATTACTTATTTTTATGCCTCTCAAATCATGTGTCTCTGTTTTAATAATCTCTACATTTATAAAATCCCCTAATTTAAGTTCATTTGTTTTTTTTATAATAACTGGCTTATAAGCATAATTCCTTCCAATAAAAGAATCATTTTTTCCAATTTCATCAATTAAAATTTCTCCTTTCCAAGAAAGCCATTTTTTGTTGTTTTCTTTTGCTATTTTATAAAATAATTCTCTTAATTTTATGCTTCTTTCTTTCACTATTTCAGAGGGAAGTTGTTTAATTTTAGAAGCTTTTGTTCCAGGCCTTGGCCAAAATCTTGAAATGTTTAGAACATCTGGCCTTGTTTCCTCAATTACTTTTAATGTTTGTTCAAAATCAACATTTGTTTCTGTTGGAAAACCACAGATAATATCTGTTGATAAAGTCATATCAGCATAATAAGATTTTATTTTTTTTATAAGTGCAATATATTCTTCAACAAGATAGTCTCTTTTCATATCTTTTAAAACTTTATTTGAGCCAGCTTGTAATGGAATATGCATAAACCTAAACAATCTTTTATCATTAAATAAAGGCAATAAATTATCAATTTGCTCTTTAAAATATTCAGGATTGCCCATTCCTAATCTTAATTTAAAAGGCCTATTCATTTCAAGAATTTTTTTTAATAATTCTACAATATTTGTTTTAATATCATAGCCATAACAAGCAGTGTCTTGACTTGTGAGCCATATTTCTTTTATGCCATCATTTAAAGCATCTCTTGCTTGATTTGCAATTGCTTCTGGCTCATAAGAATATAAATGTCCTCTGGCAAATTTAGTTTTACAAAAAGTGCAGCTTCCAAGGCAGCCTTCATTTATTGGCAATATCTCAATAACAGAATTTTTTCTTACTTTTGGAATATTAAGCCTTGGATTTTTCTCTTTTGCTAATAACTGAACTGTGTTTCCTGATAAAGTTTCATTAACAACTTCAACAACTTTAGTTATTTGGCTTGTTCC
>JAWBPL010000101.1:0-3318 GCA_038825025.1 Candidatus Woesearchaeota archaeon
TTTTTATTTAAACATAATCTTTAAAAAGAAAAATAATTTCATAAATTTTCTAATTATAGGTGAGAAAAATGAAAAAAATAAGTAAAAGATTTTTTATTTTAATTGCTTTTTTTGTATTATTTTCAGCAATATTAATGAGCTGCACAAAAAAAGCAGAGCAAAATATGGAAAAAGAGGTAAAACAAACAACAGAACAAAAAACAGAAAAAAGCACAGAAACAAAAATAGAAACAAATAAAACTAAAACAAGCTCACAAGAAACAGAAGAAACATTATCAACTGTTTTGCCTGATGGAATTTACTCAGTTGAAAGAGAATATAAACAACCAGATGGTAAAGATAAAATAAAAATAACTTTTGAATTAAAAAAAGATAAAATAGTAAAAGCAGAAATAAAACCCATAAAATCACATGAAACATCATTAGGCTACATAAACAAAGTAAATAAAGCATTGCCTGATTTAGTTGTTGGTAAAAATTTAAAAGATATTAATTTACCAGACAAAATAAGCGGAGCCTCATTAACAACACCAGTTGTTAAAAATTATTTAAAAGAGCTTCAGAGTGCTTAATTTTTAAAAAAAACTTTTTAAATTTTATTTATTTTTTTATGAAATAAATGCCAACAGAATCTAAAGAAGTTTTAGGGACAATTGTAAAAATAATTCTGCCTCAATATAAAAAAAAAGATAAAAAAAAATTAGATTATTTTTTTCACTCTTCTTTCAATGAATTTACTAGAATTGAAAAAAAATTTAGCAGGTTTTTAGATGATTCTGAATTAAGCAAAGCAAATTTAAATTTAAAAAAATGGCAATCAGCTTCAGATGAATTAATTTTTTTATTGAATTATGCTCTCAAACTACATAAAAATACATATGGTTATTTTGATATTACTTTGAAATCAACTCTAGATAAATTAGGCTATGATAAAAATTATTCTTTTAAAGAAAAAAAATTTTTATTCTTTGAAACTTTAAAAAATAAAATAATAAATAATCTTTCTAACAACCCTATTTTAATTGATAAAAATAACAAAAAAATTTTTTTAAAAAAAGAAATAGACTTCGGCGGCTTTGGTAAAGGTTATGCAGTTGATAAAGTTTCTGAAATATTAAATAAAAATAAAGTAAAAAATTATTTTATTAATGCCGGCGGCGATATTTATGCAAAAGGAAAACATAAAGTTGTTTTAGAGCACCCAGATGATAATAATAAAGCAATAGGCATAATAGAAATAAAAAATAAAGCAATTGCAAGTTCTTCTGCAAAATATAGAAAATGGAAAAATTATCATCATTTAATAAATCCTAAAACATTAAAACCAGAAAACTCAATTAAGTCAATTTTTGTTATAGCTGAAAAATGCATTGATGCTGATGCATATGCAACTGCTTTATTTACTTCTGGTTTTGAAAATGCCTTAAAACTTTATAAAAAATTAAATGTTGATGTTCTAATTATAAATTCAAAAAATAAAATGTTTATTAGTGAAAATTTTAATCCAGAATTCTTTAATTAAAAAAATTTAAGTAAAAAGATAACAAAAAAATAATTAAGCTAACTAAACTTTAAATAACATTAACTATTACTTGCTCTGTTGTGTCATATAATGAGCCGTAAGGTGATTTACATTTATCACTAGGATTTAATGTTGAGTCAAAACATATATTAACATTAAAAATATAAGATCCTTTTTTTGTTCCGCTTGGTATTTTTAAAGGTATTTTTAATATATAATGCTCATTGTCTTTTAATTCAACTTCTCTAAAACTTTCAAAAGTCCATTTTTTAGTTAATGTTTCTAAAACAGACTGATCATTTAATTGTGCTATTGAAAAATCAACATATGGCTTAAATTTTTTTGTTTCTCCTAAATTATTATAAATAACCAAGCCAAAAGTAACAGTCTGCCCAATTTTAGCATTTTTAGTTCCTTCTGGCAAACAAACCCTTTTTTGATTTTCTATGCACTCATTAGCCAATCTATCAAAGTTGCTAGGCAAAATTCCTTCATTTATTTCTGTTCCCTTTAATATTTTAAATAAAAAAACTAATCCTGATGAAAACATTAAAATTCCTATTATCATACCTATTATAAAGCCTGTTGATAATTCAATTGCTGCTTTTTTTGATGTAATGATTTTTGTCACCTTTTTTCTTTATTTTTTTTCTTTTTAGTTTTTTAAATAATTACTATTTTTTATTTTTTCATGTTCTTTTTGTAATTTCATATTCCCTTAACAATATATAAACAAATAGCATTAACAAAACAACACCTGCAAATGTAAATGACATTGCAGTTATCAAAGTTGAATTTCCGCTAACTAATAAATAAAAGCCATAACCCATTATTGCAAAGCCCATCCATAAAAATTTATCTAAAACTAATTTTAGAATTTCAAATTCTTCCATTTGTGTTAATTTTTTTTTCATAAAAATCACCTTAAATTTAAAACATATTTTTTTATTTTTAAAAAATTTTAAAAAATAAATTAATTAAAAAATAAAAAAGAATTTATTCTACTGTTATTACAAAGTCTTTTCTTGCATATTCTTGATTTGGTGTTGATGGGTCTTCTATAATTAAAGCACAACTATATGTTGTTTTTTTAGCATTTCCTTTTACTTTAATTGTTATTTTTGATACAAAGCTTTCTTCAGGTTGTAAAGACCTTTTTTCATTCACATAAAATAAAATATCATTTGTGTTATCGTTTTTTCCAGATAATTTTGCTCCTGTTTCAAAAGCATCAAAACATGCAATTACAGAATCTTTAACAAGCCAATCTCCTGGATTTGTTTTTGTGTCTATTTGTCCTGGTCCATTTATAACAAAAGTTTGTCTTTGGTCTAATTCATTTCTTAATCCTATATAAACATCTCTGCTTTGTCCTTGTTTTATATCAATATTGTCTGGATCTAAAACTAATCTATCAGGGCTTTCTTTTATCCTATCTAACATTCTTTTTTCAGCTTCTTTATTTATGTCTCCTATTTGGCTTGTTGTTTTTTCAAACATACTTTTTATGAAACCAATTATCAAGCCTAAAATTACAATAGCAATAATTAATATAACAATTGTATTAACAGAAAGCTCTAATGCACCTCTTTTATTTTTAAACATCTTTTCACCTCAATATTAAATCTTTATAAAAATTTAAATTTGTATTATAAAATAGTTATAATGACTAATATTTTAATACTTTTTAAATTTTTCTGAATACTTAAAAATTAACTAAAAAATCCACCTAACAACAATTTCAAAGCATTAAAAGCAATAAAATAATTTATCAATCCTATTATTATATAAACAGA
>JAWBPL010000102.1:0-3297 GCA_038825025.1 Candidatus Woesearchaeota archaeon
ACACCTTGTGTTTTACAATAAGGACATGTTTGTAAAGATCTTTGTTTTTCTTCTAATTGGCCAAATATAAGCTTTGTTCTTCTACCATATCTTGGACCGAATCTTTTAATTGATTTAGGAACTTCTTTTACCATGTTTAAAAGAAAATCCAATATATTTATATAATTAACTGCTATTTTTTATGAAAAAACATATTATCTGTTGATTTAAAAACATAAGCGATATATTTAAAATTATTAAAATTTTTCAAAATATATCTTTATAAAAGAAAACAAATAATAATAAAATTTATGGGGCCATGTTCTAGCTTGGCTATGATCCGTCGCTTGGGACGACGAGACCCCGGTTCAAATCCGGGTGGTCCCATTTTCAAAATTTTAAAAAAATTTTTATTTTATATATTCTTTTACTAACTATTTATATAAATTGCCACGGTCGCATAATGGTATTGCGAGGGTCTCGAATAAATTTTAAATAAAAGAACTAATAAAAAATTTTAATTTTTTCAAAAAAAGAAAACCCTTGCCGAAAGGCATTCTCAGTTCGAATCTGAGCCGTGGCGGTTTTTTTAGAGAAAGATTACTTAAAAAAAATTAGATTTTTAGAAAATTATATAAACATCACAATATAATTTATTTTTATGTCAAAACATAAAGTCTTAATAAAAGGAACATTGTTGAATTTACTTGTTTATACAATAATTGCTTTTATATTGTCTGCATTAAAAGTTCCTAGTTATATTATTGTTGCTTTATACAGCATGCTTGTTTGGGGCTTATTTGTTATAAGCTATCATCATTATAAAAGAACAATTTAAGTATTATTATTTTTTTTTAGATATTTTTCTAGATTATATTATATCTTTTTCTTTTTTCTTAGTAATTTTTTATTTTAAATGTTTAGTCAATGCTTTTTTTAGTTCTATCCTTTGTATTCAAAAAATAAATAGCAAAAAAACTAGTTATTATGCTAAAAAAAACAAAATATATGAATATATTTGAAATAATGTTTAAAGAGATATTATTTTTAAATAGATAATTAAGTATTATAGAAATAGATATAACATCAACACCTTTTGCACAATTTAATGCCATAAAAATAATATCCTTAATTGATTCATGGAATGAATGAAAGGCTATAATCAAGGATAAAAATCTTAAAAGTAAATAAAGTAAAAATAAAACAAAAATATTTGTTAAAAAAGAAAAGTCAATTTTAGGCAAAAGTAATCCTAATAATAAAAAAACAAAAGAGCTAGCCAATAAAGAAATTTTTTTGAAAAATTGCTTTATTTTTTCTTTTCTGTTTAATAAAAGCCTTTCAAAAAATAAAGAGAATGCCAAAACAGAAAACAAACCATTTGTGTTTAATAATTCTGCAATAACATAACTTAATATAACAAAAACAAAAACAAAAATTTCTAATAACCAATGGTTTAATTTTTTAAAAACATCAAAAAATATAATTGCAATTATTAAGCCAATGGAAAATCCTAATAGATTATTTAGCAATGTTGCAATAATAGTATTATTGAAGGCAATATCTTTTAATTGAAAAAAATTTAAATTTTCTCTAAAAAAGGATAAAATAAAAAAAACTAATAATAAGGATAATAAAGTTCCAAAAATACTTTCATATTTTAAAAACTCAAAAACCCTGTTTTTTTTAATCAAATGATTATAGATATTGAAATCTGTTGTTGTTAAAATTATTGCCAATAAAAGTGAAAAATAAAAATTTAATTTAAATAAAAAATTTAATGCGAAGCTTAAAAAAAGAACATTAAAACTTAAAGAGATCAAGGATATTTTCATTCCCTTAATAGAATATAAATCCATTTCATGAAAAGAAAATTCGTTTATCATAACAAAAAATAATATTAATATTATTAAAAGTGCAAAATAAAATAAAAAAAAAGAAATATCAACATAATTTATTATACTAGTTATAGAATAATTATTTATTGAGTAGTTTTTAATTAAAACACCTAAAAAAATTAAGATTATTGCATATGGAAATTTAAATTTTAATGATAAAAAATAAATAAAAAAACATAAGGCGATTGATAAAATTAAATACGGATTTAAAAATTGAATTGTGTTTTGAAGAGCATTTTCAAACATAATTATTATATAAATGAAAGGATTTATAAATTTTTATAAAAATTTTTATTTTAAAAATGAAATTTAAAAATTTATTTAAAAATGAAAATTATAAATTAAAATAAGGTGTTTTAATGCAAAAAAAAAATGAAAAAATATTAATTAAACCTATTTTAATATATACTACATGTAAAGATTTACAGGAAGCTGAAAAAATTTCAAAGCATTTGTTAAATTTAAAATTAATAGCCTGCTCTAATGTTTTTCCAATAAACAGCTTTTATTTTTGGAATGAAAAAATTGAAAATAGCAATGAATATGCTTGTATATTAAAAACATTGAAAAAAAATTATAAAAAAATAGAAAAGGAAATAAAAAAAATACATTCTTATGAAATACCTGCAATTTTTTCTATAAATATTAAAAACATGAGCAAAGAATATTTTAATTGGATAAATCATAATATAAAAAAGAGTAAAAAATGCTAGTTTTCAGATTAAAAAAACCATTTATTGATATAGGGGAAGAAGAAATTTTATCCTTATTTAAAAAGGAGATTATAAAAAAAAAAACATTAGATAATTTTTTTCTTTGTTCTTTAAAAGATTATAAAAAATATAAAAAAACAAAAAATCTTGAAAAAAAAATTTCAAAAATATTGGCAAAAAGGCTTGGTTTTTGCCATGAAATATATGAATTAATTCTTATTGCTGATAAAAAAAAATTTTTAGAAAAGTTAAAAAAAACAAATTTTTTAGAATATTATAAAAAAGATTTCTGTGTTAGATATAAAGGATTTTTTTATAAAGAAAAAGAAATTGCAGATATTGTTTATAAAAATTTAAATTATAATCTTAAAAAAAAAATAAATAAAATAAATAAAAAAAATCAAAAAATAAAATGCAAAATAAATCAGATAACAGTTAATTTAAATAATCCAAAAACAAAGTTTGTTTTTTATGAAATTGAAGATAAAATTTTATGCTTGTTATTTTTAAATGAGGCAGATAAAACCTATAATGATAGAAAAGCACATTTAAGGCCTGGTTTTCATCCAACTTCATTAAGCCCAGAATTAGCAAGAGCTTGCATTAATTTAACTGGCTTGAAAAAAGGCATAATATTTGACCCTTTTTGCGGAACTTCTGGAATATTAATTGAGGCTGCCTTAATGGAGTTTTATGTTATAGGAAAT
>JAWBPL010000103.1:0-3239 GCA_038825025.1 Candidatus Woesearchaeota archaeon
TTTAAATTCTATTGTAAATGATTTTGAAAATTATTATCTTGAAAAAATGTTTTATATTTCTGCTAAAGAAATAATAATTGGATTAAGCAAATTTTATTTTGATAATAATTATAATTCAAATTATATAAAAAATTTTGATCTTTCATTTAATGAAGTTTTCTTGAATGGAAATTTGACAATATATGATAAACAATATAATTTAACAAAATTAGGCTATATAAATAAAAAATATCTATTTGAAAATTTTAAAAAAGAACTTGAAAAAAATTTTTCATATCTCAATATAGAAATAAAAAAGCTTGATTTTGTATTTTTTCCTAATGGTTATATAAAACAAATAGATCCCTTTACTATAGAAATAAATGCTTCTTTTAAATATGAAATTTCTGATAAACAAAATTTTGCTTCATGGAAAGGCACAACAACAAAAGTAATAAAAATGCCTTTATATGGCTTGTATTTTATTGATTCATCAGGAAATAAAGGAATAATAAATAACTCTTGGCTATTAGATAATGGAACAAAAGATGAAAAAGCTGTTTTAGAAAAAATGAAAGGAAAATATAATAATCAATTAGGGATATGTGTTTCAGGTTGTAATCAACAATAAAAAAATCACCTAAAAAAAGAAAAACCAATATATAATGAAAAATAAAAAAATGTCAAAAAAAAAATCACAAATATCTTTTGAATTTATAATTATTTTTGGAATTGTTTTTATGGTTTTGACAGGATTTATTTTAATAATAAAAACAAAAATTTCTGAAATTAATGAAGAAAAAGAATATCAAGAAGCAATAAGCTTAATAAATAATATAAAAACAGAAATTTTAATTGCATCATCAGTAAATAACAATTATTACAGAAAATTCCAGCTTCCAAATAAAATAAACGGCTATGAATATAACTTAATTTTAAATAACGAGTTATTGGATTTGAATTTATTTGAAAAATTTCAATCAAAATCCAAGGAAAGAAAAATAAAAAAAACTTATAATACAATATTGCCTTTTTATGTTAAAGGCGGCTTTTCAGAGAAGATTAATGAAACTAATAAAGAACACTGCATAACAAAAAACAATATTGACGGAATAAGAATTGCCAAAAATCAAATAAGTTTAGATTCAAAAGAATCAAATATATATAATAAAAATTATGATCTTGAAGTTAAAAAAGATGATTTTTTTAATATCTATGTAAATTTATATTGTATAACAAATTTAAGAAGTGTTCAACTCACTATAAAATATGATACAAATATTTTGGAATTAGTTGATTATGAATTAATGACAAAATTAAATTATCCAGAAGAAAACACTTTATTTGAATATGCTGATTTACTAGACATGAATGGAAAAGGGCTAACAATAAACAATACTTTTTATAAATACATTGACCCAGAGCAAGGCAGATTTACATTAAGTGTTATTGGAAAAGAATGTGTTGATGCTTCAGGAAATTTAGCAAAAATAAAATTTAAAGCTAAAGAAATTCCAGAAAAAGGGCTAACAAAAATAGATTATGAAGATTTATTCAATGAAGAAGCATTAAAAATGTATAATTGCAATTTTGATGCATATTCAAAAGAAGATTTGCCAAAAACAAAAAAAAATATTAATATAAAGATTATTTAATTATATTTAGTATTATTTAATTGTAATTATGTTTATATACTATTTTAAAAAATATTCCTAAAAAATGAAAAAATCACAAATAACTATTTTTTTAATTATAGGACTTATAATTTTTTTTATAACACTCTTTACATATCTTTTTTTTAATGTTTATTTCCCTAAAGTAAATTATAATTCTGATATAAATTTTAAAGACATCATACAAAATTGCATATATGAATCTGCAAAAAAACAAATGGAAAAAACAGGACTTAATGAACAAAATAAAGCCATTTTTATAGAATTAGTAAAAGAAGAAACAAAAAAATGCACAAAGAATATATTTTTAGAAACAGAAAAAATAAATTATAAAATTAATGAAGGTGAAATGCAAATAAATCTTTTATTAAATAATGAAACTTTGATTTTGGATGTAAATTATGAATTAGAAATTTCAAAAGACAATCAAAAATTTGAAATTAAAAATTTTATTGTTACTTTAGATAAATCACTATATGTAAAAATCCCAAATGGACAAGTTCAAAAAGACACAATTTTAAAATCAACAGACGGCAAAGTTGAATTAAAAATAGAAAAAGACACAGAAATAAAAGATAAAAAAGGAAATAATGTTAATGCAATAAGTTTAAAAATTAACGATATAAAATTTAATGGCTTAGAAAATAATGTTGTAAAATCAAATTTAGTTTATGAAGGATTGCCAGATGGGGCAACATTTTCAAAACCTATAAAAATTAGTTTTAAAATAGATAAAAACACATTAAAATATGATATCTCAAACTATAAAATAGGTAAATGGTCTGAGGATTATAAAATTTGGTTAGGTTTGCCTTCAACATATAATAAGGGTTATTTATCAGCTAATATTAATTCTTTTTCATATTATTCTGCTCCAATAGAAGGAAATTTTTTAAAAATAGTTAAAACAAAACCAGAACAAAAAATATTTCAACAGAGATATACTTTTAATAATGATTGTAAAGAAGGATTTCAAAAAAGCAATAAATATCTTATAGGAACAGAAGATAAAGAAAAATACTCTGATTTTTTAGATGAAAAAAAAGGAATTTCTTATGGTTTTAATAATTATAATAATTTTGAAACAACATTTGTAGATTGTCTAAACTATTTGCCTAATGAATGTTTAGAAAACAATGATTTTATAATCCCAAAAAAAGAATTTAAAAATGAAAAATGTCCAAACACAGAAGAAAATGTTTTTGATAATAATAATGATGCAAATGAAGAACTTTGTATTGAAAAAAACCAAGGTGTCTATTGTTCTGAAAATAAAGTTTGTATATTAAAAGGAAACTTATGCTATTGTGAATTAGTTCAAGAAATAGATGAAACAAAAATTGGTTATTGTGATACTAAGTGTGTTGGTGGAAAAATTTATTCTGAAGAAGGAATTTTTATAATTAATTTAAACAATAATGGAAATGATGCTGTTGATATAGATAATAACAAAAATTTACTAATAAGAGTTATTCCCTTAGATATTAGTGAGGGAGATTCTGCAGTAATCTTGCCTTGTTCTAATAAAAAAAATTATAAAATAGAAAACGGAAAAATAAAAATTTGCGGCTTGCAAGTTTATAATTT
>JAWBPL010000104.1:0-3188 GCA_038825025.1 Candidatus Woesearchaeota archaeon
AAATAATTTTAGATGAGGTAATTGGCATAACAGGAACAAAATCTGGCGATATTGTTTTTGTAAATTCTGTTTTTTTCCCAGATGTTCCTATAACAACAGAACTTAAAAAATCTAACATAAGAGAAAGTGCTGTTTTTATTAGTGATATTCATATTGGTTCTAAAGCATTCTTAAAAAAGGAGTTTGAACTTTTTATAGATTGGCTTTGTGGAAAAACAGAAAACAAAGAACATTTTCCTAAAAACATAATAACTAAGAACATTAAATATTTGTTTGTTATAGGTGATTTAGTTGAAGGCATTGGCATATATCCAGATCAAGAAAAAGAATTAGAAATAAAAGACATTTTTGAGCAATATAAAATTTTTACAGAGTATATGAAAAAAATTCCAAAAGATATTAAAATAATAATAAGCCCAGGAAACCACGATTCTTTGAGAATTGCAGAGCCACAACCCCCATTAACAAAAAATTTGGTTCCTGAATTATATGAAATGGAAAATGTTTTTTTTGTTTCTAGCCCTTCATTAGTTAAAATAGGAAAAACAGAAAACTTTATTGGTTTTGATGTTTTAATTTATCATGGCTTTTCTTTTCCATATTATGCAGATGCAATTGAAACATTAAGAATGAAAGGTGGCCTAGAAAACACAGAAAATATTTTAGAATTTTTATTAAAAAAAAGGCATTTAGCTCCAACACATGGATCAACACAATATCAGCTTGGCTATGAAACAGACCCATTATTTATAAAAAATGTTCCAGATTTTTTTGTTTCCGGCCATGTTCATAGAGCCTCTATTAAAAATTATAAAAACATAACTTTATTGAATTGCGGTTGCTGGATTTCCCAAACAGACTATCAAGAAAAAAGAGGATTAATTCCAATGCCTGCAAGAGCAATTTATGTTGATTTATCAACAAGGGAATCAAAAATTTTAGATTTTAATTCATAAATTTTAATTTATATTTTTATAATTTAAAATTATCTTTTAATTATAGGAAAAAAAAACAAAATAAAAAAAATAAAAAAATGCAAGCATCAAAAGAAATTCAAGAATATTTTCATAATATAGAATATAATGTAAAAAATATTTATGATATTGCAACAAATGCAAGAAAAAAAGGTTTTGATCCAGAAGAAAAAGTAGACATTCCATTAGCAAAAGGCATTTCAGAAAGAGTAGAAGGTTTAATTAGTGCAGTTGTTCCAGAAATTTTAAATTCTGGTGTTGCAAAAAGAATAACAGAATTAGAAAAAGAATATGGCTTACTTGATTGGAGAGTTGCTTTAAAAATAGCAGAAGAAGTTGCATTTGAAAAATTTTGCAAATTTGAATCAAAAATTAAAGCAATGGAAACAGCAGTTAGAGTTGGTTTAGCCTATATCACATTAGGTGTTATCTCTGCTCCTTTAGAAGGTTTTATAGAATTAAAAGCAAAAAAAAGAAAAGACGGCAAAGAATACATTTCTGCTTTTTATGCTGGCCCTATAAGAGCAGCCGGTGGAACAGCAGAAGCAGTCTCTTTAATAATTGCTGATTATGTAAGATTAAAATGCGGCTATGAAAAATATGATCCAACAGAAAAAGAAATAAAAAGATATGTCATTGAATTAAGAGATTATCATGAAAGAGTCACAAATTTACAATATAATCCTTCTGAGCAGGAAATAGAATTTTTAATAAAAAATTTGCCAATTGAAATTAACGGAGATCCAACAGAAGAAATAGAAGTTTCTAATTATAAAGATTTAGAAAGAATAGAAACAAACAGAATCAGAGGCGGCCTTTGTTTAGTTTTAGGAGAAGGATTAGCACAAAAATCACCAAAGTTGTTTAAGCAAATAAAAAAATGGGGCAAATCCTTTAATTTAGAATGGGATTTTTTAGCAGAATTTTTAGAAATACAAAAAAAAATAAAAGCAAAAGCAGCAGAAAAAAAAGCAACACAAGAAAAAAAAATAGAAGAAAAAATATTGCCAAACTATACCTTTATAAAAGATTTAGTTGCCGGCAGGCCAGTTATTTCTTTTCCATTAAAATATTCTGGATTAAGATTAAGATATGGCAGAACAAGAACAACAGGCTTGGCAGCAGCAGCAATTCATCCGGAAACAATGTCTATTTTAAATGAATATATTGCTTTTGGAACACAAATAAAAATAGAAAGGCCAGGAAAAGCAGCAGCAATTACCTCTTGTGATTATATAGATGGCCCAATTGTAAAATTAAAAAATGGTTCTGTGATTAAATTAGAAAATCAAAAAATAAATAATAATGAAATAGAAAAAATTCTTTTTTTGGGTGACATATTAATTAATTATGGGGATTTTTCAGAAAACGGGCATAAATTAGTTCCTGCTGGATATTGCCAAGAATGGTGGATTAAAGAATTTGAAAAAGCAATTATTAATCTTTATGGCACACTAGATTTAGAGAAACTCTCTTTCTTACTAAAAGAAGAAAAAAAATTGCTATTTTCCTTATTTGAAAATCCAATTAAGACAAAAATAAACTACAAAACAGCAAAAAAAATTTCAATATTATTTAAAATACCTTTGCATCCAGACTTTATTTTTTATTGGACAGCAATCACAAACGAAAATTTATTATTTTTAATAAAATGGCTTTCTTTAGGAAAAGTAATAAAAGATGAAAATAAAATAAAGATTGTTTTAAAAAATTCAAATGAAAAAGAAATTCTTGAAAAAATTGGTTTAGAACATCTATTAGTTAATAATGAGTTTGTTGTTATAGAAAACGAAACAGCTTTTATGTTATATGATTTTTTTTTAAAAAATGAAAATAACTTTGAAACTATTGAAAAAATAATTTATGAAAATAAAGAAAAAAACATTTTAGAGGTTCTAAAAATCATATCTGGTTTTACAATTAGAGATAAAGCAGGAACATTTATTGGAGCAAGAATGGGCAGGCCAGAAAAAGCAAAAATGAGAAAATTAAATGGAAGCCCGCATTTTTTATTTCCTGTTGGTTCAGAAGGTGGCAAAATAAGAAGCATACAAACAGCATTAGAAAACAAAAAAATAACAGCAGAGTTTGCTTTGTTTTATTGTAATAAATGTAAAAAAGAAACAATCTTTTCTGTTTGCGAATATTGCAATAACAAAACAAAAAAAATATTTTTTTGTGAAAAATGTGGATTTATTGAAAAAAAATGCAACC
>JAWBPL010000105.1:0-3180 GCA_038825025.1 Candidatus Woesearchaeota archaeon
TTTGGATTCAATTTGTTTAAAGAATAAATTGTTTCCCATAATGAAACAACTATTGATAAAACTAAAAATAATGCTAATGTTCTGTTTGAAATATCATCCATTTTTTCACCCTATGTTAAAATTTATTTTTATAAAATTAAACTTTTATATAAGACTTTTATTTTTCTAAAACAGTAAGGGTAACTTTTCCTGTTACACCAATTTGTTTTTCATTCGGATTAACAACTTTTAAAGTTATTTTTGCATTTTGATAATTATTTGAATTTTGTGTTTGTGCATTATTTAATTTATTTATTTCTGTTAAAACTGTAAATGTTCCTAATACTGAAATTAAAACAGCCAAAATAACTAAAATTAGAACAATACTTTTTGGCAAATCATCTTCATTTTTTATCATTCTCCCACCAATAAATAAGACTTTATTACAAATAAATAAATTATATTAAACATTAAATATTAATTAATGAATTGATTAAAATTAATTTACTAAAATATATTATATTATATAAGCATTTCTTTTTTATTTAATTATTTTTCTTTTTAACATAAATTATTAAAGCTATATTAACAATTATTAAGATAATAACAGCAACTATTAAAATATTTATATTATTGTTGCTTTTTTGTCCTACCACTTTTGCACTTACAAAGTCTTTAAAATTAATATTGTCTGCAGAAACATAGGCAGTGTATGTTTTTTCTAAAGTTTTTCCTTCATAATTTACTTTTGCAGATATATCATAATTGCCTATTGTTATGCCTTCTGTATTCCAATAAGCATTCATTATTTCAGATGATTTTTCATTTATTGTTATTGGAATAGCATTAAAACTTGAAACTAATTTATTATCTTTAAAAATTTCAATTTTACCATCTGCCTTTATCTGTTTATTCCATTTATTCCTTAAAAAAATATCTAATTTAGCTATTTGCCCTATTTTAAAATTATTAACTTGTATTTTTTCAATTTCTAATTCTAAATTACCTATATCAAATCTTTGGTTGAATTCTAAAACTTTTCCATCATAATCAAAAGTTGCTTCCAATAAATAGGAACCTGAATTTTCAGTTTGCCATGTTAAAACAAAATTTTCTTCTTTATTAGGATCAATTGTTTTTATTTCTGATGTTGCTTTATACAATTCTTTGTTTGTTGGACCCTTAATAATTAAATTAATTTTTCCATTTTCTATTTTTTCTTTGCCAAAATTCTTTATTGCAAATGTAAATATTACAGGCTCATTTACTTTTGTATTTGTTATAAACAAATTGCCTTCTGCATATTTTCCTGGATAAGGAACATCAACAATTATTTTATGAACTACTGCTATTGTTGCTACTACAACATCGTTTGAATTATCATTCGGAACTTTTAAAATTAAAATTGAGCCCGTTCTTTCACCTGGAGGTAAATTTTCTGGCAAATTTAATTTAAAATTAACTAAGGTTTCTGTGCTTTCTAATATTAATGATTCTTTTTCAGTTTGAATATATTTACCTAATTCACCTTCTTTTGTTATAAGAACTTTTATTGGATATTCCTCGCTAATTATTCTAAAACTGTATTCTTGTTTTTGATTATAGTCTATTTTTGTTTTTGCTGGAGCGATTCCAAAAGATAAAGCTAAAAAACTATTTAAAAAAATTAAAATAAAAATAAGATTTAAAAAAATAATTTTTTTCATGCCAGCTCACCCACGACATATATTATAACTGATTTTGGGCCGCCTGGCTCATATAAAGGAACTGTAACATTTAAATCAATTTGTGCTTCATCATTAGCATCACTATAATTTAAATTAACTATTGCTGTTTTATTTGCATTATCTATAGAAGTTATGTTTTCCCATTCTGTTATAGATTTTATTTTATCAAAAGAATTTATTTCTGATGTGTTATCTACTTTATACCTAAAATAACTTGTGTTTAAATCTGCCATTATAAATGGGCTTTGATTAGAACCAATTTTTGTTACATTAACATAAACATTGCCATTATTTTCTATTATTAAAGGATTATAACCATTATCAGTATCTTTTGATTCTAACATATTCATAGAGCCAAAATCAACAGAATTTGTTGTTAAATTAATGCTCAAAAAAGATTCTATTGTAAAGTTCCATGTTTCAGACCATTCACTATACAATGATCCATCAAATGCAATAACAGACCAATTTATTATTTGATCTGTGCAAAAGTCATAATTTGATTGATAACTTGACTCTGAAATATTTTGTAATATATTTAAGCCACATTCAAAGGTTGATGTAAAATTAATTTTTATAGTATAATTAATATCATCGCCATCTACATCTGTGCTGTTAAATAAAAATAAAGGTTTTCTTTCTTTTATAGTATGATTATTATTATTGGGATTTATTAACTGAGGCTTACTTGGAGGAGCATTAATTATTATAACTTTGGTTGAATTATAATATGTCCATTCTAAGCCATCAAAACTTCTTATTGTGCAATTCCATTCTTGGCCTTTTTTAGTTTGTGAACTATTTATTGTAGAAATTAAAGTATTGGTATTATTATTAACAGAAACATTTCCTGAACCAAATAAATTAGTTCCATTATACCAAAAATATTCAACTAATAAAGTTGTGTTTAAATCATCTATAATTGTTGCATAGCAATTTAAATTTGATGTTGTGTTTGGATTTATAGGTAGTATCTCTATATTAGATATTCTAGGTTTTGTATTTTGGTTTATTATTATTTTCGTACTATTTTTTGTAATTCCATCACTATAGCCATCATTTGGGGTTACTGAACATATCCAATAATCATTAAATGTTAATTCATTTGAAATTATTTTATTAGAACTTTTATTATTTACGCCTGTTTCATATTCATAAAATATTTGTTTTTCTGTTAAAGAAAAGTTATAAATCTTTATTTCATCTAAACTCCCTATAAAATTTTTACCAATTGTTATATTCTGAAAATTATCTGCCTTAATGATATTTGTTGTTTTTGAAACATTAATAAGACCGTTTATATATAAAAACAATTCATTACCTTTTAACATTGTTCCTATATAATTCCAATTATTCATAATACTATAATTGTATGTTAATCCTTATTCTAATTCAGTATAAAAAACCCTGTAATTTGTTCCATTTGATCCAGTATACCACATTTTATATATAGAACCATCTTTTATTACTGTTG
>JAWBPL010000106.1:0-3137 GCA_038825025.1 Candidatus Woesearchaeota archaeon
TTAATTTCATTTTTTATTTCATCTTCTGTTGCTTGAATTTTTTTATTTTTTATATCTTGTGTTAATAGCTTTTCATCAATATATTGGTTTAAAACATCTTCAAAAGAAATCATTGCTTTATAATAATCCGGCAAACTATTGTATCTTTTTTCTATTTCAATAAAGTCAATTTTTTCGCCATTAACTATTGCAATAGGCTTCTTTTCAATATTAAATAATTTTTCATTTAATAAATAAGCATTTTTTAAAAAACTAGGATCATTTGGCTGCATTTCTCTAGTATTTATAAAAATTAAAGTAATTGTAATTAAAAATAAAAATAAAAAGATAAAAAGAAAAAAAAAGTTTAGAAAAATATTTTTTTTAATATGAAATAATGCTTTAGTTCTTAGATCATTTGAGTTATATTTAGTTGTTTTTATTTTTTTCATTTTTTCACCGATTTTTACTTTTTTTAAAATAGCAAATATTATTTTAAAAAAGTAATTAAACTTTTTTAAGTAAAAAAAGCATATATAAAAAAATATCTAATCAAAAAATATCTAAAAAGATCTAATAAAATATTAGTGTATAAAGCCAAACAATTAAAGACAAACTAAAAAAAATAATATACACTTTTTTATTAATTTTAAAAATTTGATAGCCATCAAAACCATAAAAAGGAAGAAAATTAAAAAAACCAAAGAAGGAATTTATTTTTATTAAGGAGATCATTAAAAAAATTATAACCTTGGATTGAAATAGATTATATAAATTTAAAAAGACAAATAAAGAAATAAAAAAAACAGCTAAAATAATATTACTTAAAGGCCCTGCTAACGAAATAATTGCATTTTTTTTATTTGAAATATTGCCTTTTATAAAAACAGCTCCAGGAGCTAAAAAGACAAAGCCGAAAAAAGAGGTTATTAATCCAAAAAAAAGCATCTCTTTATTTGAAATATATCCTGAATTTAATTTAAATTTTTCTGCTGTTATCTTATGGGCTAATTCATGAATTAAAAAAGAAAAGCCTATTATAAAAAAAGAAAGTAAAAAATCAATGGCAAATTTAAAAATTAAATCATTAAAAAAAAAATAAATATTAAAGATATTTGTTTTATATTTTATAATAGTAAATATTAAACTTATAATTATCATTGAAAAAAATAATTCATAAATCTCTTTTTTTGAAAAAGATAGTTTCATTTTTATCCAAACTTTAATAATTAAACTTTAATTTTTCCAAACAAAGATCTAAAATCTTTTTTAAATTTATTATGTCTTCTTCATTATATTCTATTAATAAGTCTAAGTAATATTTGTTGCCTGTTGCCTTATATGTTTTCCATAATTTATAAGGATCGCCTGAATAAAGCCTTTCAATAACAGGATTTTCTCTTTTTATGCCTAATTTTAATTCTATTTCTTTTAATGAGCCTTTTAGATTTAATTTTTGACATAAATGCCTCACATCAATATTTGGGACATTTGGCAATAATCCCTGATATTTTTTTTCTAAGAAAGGCAAATCAAAAACACTTCCGTTAAAAGTAATTATTAACTTAAAATTTTTTAAATAATTTTTTAAAAAGCTTATATCAAAATTTATGTCGTTTATCATTATTTTTGTTTCATATCCATCAAACAAGCCTATTAATGTTAAAAAGCCATTTATTTTTGAAACTTCTATATCAAGAAAAATAGATTCCTCTTTAAAATAATCATATAAAAGCCAATTGTCTTTATGCTTTAATTTTCCTAGAAAAAAAGAGCTGTCATTATTTAATAAAGCATTTTTAGCTTCAATAATTACTTTATCATATAATCTTTTGTTTATATCAGAAATACTTTTTATTTTTTTTGTGTTTAAAAAATCATCCCAATCTTTAACTTGTTTTTTTATTTTTAATTCTTTTTTATAACTTATTTTAGGCAAAAATAAAAAGCTTTGTTTTATCATCTTTTTTTTATCATTTTTTTATTTTTTTATATTTTTTATTCAAAATAAACTTTTTGACCTTCTTTTATATTATATTTTTCAGTAAAATTAGCGACAACTTCTATAACATATTTATATGCTTGATTAGAATAATACAATTCACATTCTTTATCTGGCTTATTACAAGGGAAGGCATTTTTTGTAATAGAAACTATTTTTTTGTTTTTATCTATAAATATAATGTCTATGTTGAACTTCATGTTTTTCATCCAAAAAGCATAATTTACATTATTTTGAAATATAAATAGCATGCCTTCATTTTCAGATAAATTTTCTCTAAACATTAAGCCTAATTCTCTTTCTTTTTCTTCATCTCTTATTTCTGCTTTTATGCATTTATTTTCAAAACAAGCAATCTTTGATTCTGAGAAAGGAAATGTTATAAAATAAAAAAGAATTGAAACAACAATAACTAAAAAAAATAAAAAGATCAAATGGCTTTTTTCTTTTAAATGAAATAATGAAAGTTTATCTTCTTTTGCCAAGCTTAAAATTAATTTTTCACTTAATGAGTAAATCATTAAAAGTAAATAGGGATAAACAAAAAAACTTAAATTAAAAAGAAACAAAAAGAATATTAAAAAGGGAAATATTATAGCTGAAATATTTGCTGCAATTGTTCTTTTGAAAATTAATTTTGTAGTAAAAATTAAACTTAAAATCTGAACAAAAAAATAATATCCTAAAATAAATAATAAATGTGTTTGATACATAAAAATAAATCTTTTTTTAAAAAAGAAAAAACCTATAAAAAGACAAATTAATATAAAGTTATCAGCAATAATATCTAATAGCTTTCCAATTTTTGTTTCTCTATTATGTGCTCTAGCAATAAATCCATCTAATAAATCGCTTATTAAAGCAAGTGCATAAAAAAATAAAAAAAACTCATTTTTTTGGAATATAGCAGATAGAATCATTAAAAAGCCTAATAAAAATCTTGAAATAGTTATTGTATGAGGATTAATATCTTTTGTTAGTTCTTTTATAAAATTATGAAAATAAATAAAAAATTTTTTCAATTCTTTTTTTAAAATATTTTTCATAAAAAAATTAAAAATTTTTGGATTTAAATAAGCTTTGTAAAATAAAAATAGCTAGAATTAATAGAAATTAAAAAGATAAACCTTAAAAAGATATTTTTTTTCTAATAAAT
>JAWBPL010000107.1:0-3128 GCA_038825025.1 Candidatus Woesearchaeota archaeon
TAAGCCTACAAATAGATCTTTAAATATAAAACCAAAAAAAATACTAAAAAAACTTAAAAAAAATAGTGGAACAAACATAAAAAAGGGTGAATCATGTGCATGAACATAAGTGTTTTTAAAACCATTTGGTTTAGTTCAAAAAGTATAATAGATTAAACGCGTGCTATAAACAGAGGTAAAAAAAGCAGATAATACACTTAATCAATAAAAAAAATTACTCGAAAAAAAATAAGCACAAAAAGATGACTCAATGATTAAATCTTTTGAATAAAAACCAGTTAAAAAGGGTATACCCATTAAAGACATAGAACCTATGAAAATACAAACATAACTAAAAGGTAAAATTTTATGCAAACCACCATACCTACGCATATCCTGCTCATCGAGCATACCATGAATAACTGCACCAGCACTTAAAAAAAGTAGCGCTTTAAAAAAAGCATGATTTGTTAAATGAAATAAACTCAATGAATAATTAGACAAACCACAAGCAAAAACCATATAACCAAGCTGACTACAAGTTGAATAAGCTATTATTTTTTTTAAATCATTCTGAAATAAACCTATAGAAGAAGCAAAAAATGCAGTAAAAATACCTATAAAAGCAATAATTTGTAATCCGAAAGTAGTCTGCTCCAAAATAGGAGAAATTCTAATTAAAACAAAAACACCGGCAGTTACCATTGTAGCAGCATGAATTAGAGCGGAAACAGGTGTTGGACCAGCCATAGCATCTGGTAATCATGTATGCAAACCAAACTGAGCTGATTTACCAATAGCACCCAAAAGAAAAAGAAAAGAAATTAATGTTATAAGATGGATATAGGAATTGAAAAAAAAAAATAATCCTCTGAAAAAAAATGTGCTATAGGAAAAATAACATTAAAATCCAAAGTTTTAAATTCAAAAAAGATCAAAGAAACACCTAAAGCTATACCAATATCCCCTATTCTATTCATAATCATTGCTTTTAAAGCGGATTTATTAGCTTCAATTATACTGAATCAAAAATTGATTAAAAGATAAGAAACAAGACCAACGCCTTCTCATCCAACAAACAATTGTAAAAAATTATCCGCAGTTACCAAAATAAGCATAAATCATGTGAAAAGTGATAAATATGACATAAAACGGTGGCTAAAAAAATCATGCTTCATATAATCTATAGAATAAAAGTGAACAAAAAAAGAAACAACATTAACAACAATAAGCATAACACTTGTAACCGGATCAAAAAAAAAACCTCAATCAACAGAAAAATTGCCTACATTAAATCATGAAAAAAGTTTAAAAAAGCAAACAGAACCGCCTAAAACAACCTCATAAAAAATAAAAAAGGAAAGTAAGAAATTAAAAAACATGTTTAATGTAGCAATTAAGCTACAACCATTAGTACCTAAAAAACGACCAAAAAAACCGATTATTAAAAAGCTTATAAGAGGAAAATATAAAACTAACAAATACATTTTTAACCTTTAATTGTACTTATATAATCAATTGATATAATACCACGCAGCCTATAGTATATAACTATCAAAGCTAAACCAATTGCAGATTCAGCTGCAGCGATAGTCAATATATATAGTGAAAAAACTTGTCCAAGACCATCATCTAAAAAAACGGATAAAAAAATAAAAAAAAGATTTACACCCAAAAGCATTAACTCAATCGACATCAAAACAACTATAATGTTACGTCTTGTAATAAAAACACCAAGAGCACCAATTAAAAAAACAGACAAGGATAAGAATAAATGCTTAAAAAGATCTAAATGATACAAAAACATTTTCTTTAAAAAGAATTAATGTCCGACCTCAAAAGAGTCTTTCAAGTAAATAGAAACTAAAACAGCAAAAACATAAGCTTGTAAAAAAGATATACCTATTTCTAATAAAAATATAACACCTATTAAAAAAAGACCAATAAAACCAAAAATATAATTAAATTTTAAAATTTTTGTTACAAAAAAAAGTAAAATATGTATTAAAGAATGACCAGACATCAAATTGGCAAAAAGACGTATAGACAAGCTAAAGCCTCGTGCCACATAAGAAACAACTTCTATAAATATTAAAAGTGGTAATAAAGCTTTAGGAACGCCTTTTGGCACAAACAAATCTAAAAAGTGCAACTTTTGTTTCAAAAAGCCTATAATAGTTAAACCGATAACAGAACTTGCACCAAGCATAAAGGTTAATATAATATGACTTGTTATTGTAAAAGAAAAAGGTACCAAACCCATAAAATTTGATATAAGAATATAAAAAAAAAGTGTAGTAATGTATATACAATAAGCTTGTCCTCTTTTACCTACTTGTGATATTATAATACCCAATATAAAGTTATAAATAAAAACTTCATAAACAAACTGTCATATAGTTGTAGGTACTAAACGTAATTTATTATAAAAAACAGGTATAGTCAATATAAAAAAAACAGAAAAAAGTAAAAATAGAAAAAAAATTAAGCCTAAAAAATTAAATCCTTGAAAAAAATTATTGACTAAGTCAAAAGGAAAGAACTGGCTAATGATAGTAGTGTTAACCAAATACAAATCAAACTGATCTAAAGGTTGTAAAAAAAACATTTTTATTCTCAAATTAATGCTCCTTTAATTCATTCATAAAAAAAACCAATTATTAAAATTAATAAAAAAAAAATCATAACAAAAAAACAGATACCTAAATTTCTAACGGCTATAAGTCACGGAAAAAGAAAAATTACTTCAAGATCGAAAATGATAAACAGGATAGAAACAAGGTAATACCTAACGTTAAAACGTTGTCGTGTATCTTCAAAAGAATGAAAGCCGCATTCATAAGCAGAAACTTTTTCTATCTCCTTCTTTGAAAAAACCAAAAGGGATACCACACAAAAAAGTAATCCAGAGATCAAAAAGCTCAAAAAAATTGAAAGTAATATAGTTAGATATTCGAAATTCATTTAAAAACTTTTAAATCACGCAAAACAACATTAGAAAAAAAAAAATTTGAAAAAAACACTTCTTTCTGTAAAAGAAATGCAGAGGTCAAAAAATTCTTTTTTGAAATAAAAAAATCAAAAAAATAATTATTTAACAAATTAGCATTAAAATATGTTAATGAATAAATAAATTTATTTACTAAAAC
>JAWBPL010000108.1:0-3116 GCA_038825025.1 Candidatus Woesearchaeota archaeon
GCCATCAAAAGAATTTGAAGGTAAATCTCCAAATAAACACAATAAATTTTTATTTAGAGTAGAACCCTTAGATCCTAAAATTGTAGCTGCAATAAAATCTGGAGAAATTCCTGAAATGAGAATAAGAAAAAAAATGCAGGATTTATGGGAAAAATTAGCTAATTTAGGCATGGATAGTAAGGAAGCAAGAGAAGTTAAAAACATATATAAAGGAAATATGTTAGTTAATGCAACAAGAGGACAAGTTCATATTGGTGAAGTTATTGAATTAATAAATGATATGTTTGAAGATGTTATGTCTGCAGGTCCATTAGCAAAAGAGCCAAGCATTGGTGTAAAAGTAATTTTAGCAGATATGACCTTGCACGAAGATTCAATTCACAGAGGCCCTGCTCAAGTTTATCCAGCAGTTAGAGACAGTATAAGAGCAGCAATGATAGATGGAAATGCTGTTTTATTTGAGCCTGTTCAAATATTGCAATTTGATACACCAACAGCATTTTTAGGTGAAATTTCAAAATTATTATCATCAAAAAGAGGACAATTATTAGAAATGGAAAGCGAAGATGAATTTACAACAATAAAAGGAAAACTTCCAGTAGCTGAAATGTTCGGATTAAGTAATGAATTAAGAAGTGCGACAGAAGGAAGAGCAACTTTCTCTGTTTTAGATCAAACTTTTGAGAAACTTCCAGAAGAATTACAGCAAAAAATAATAATGCAGATTAGAAACAGAAAAGGATTAAAAGATGAAGATATGGGTGTTCCAACAGAGTAAAATAAGATAATAAATTAAAAATAAATATAAATTAAAAATAAAAATTAAATTTAATAATTATTAAATAAAACTCCATAGAAATGCTTATAAAGAGAAATTATTTTCATTGGAGTATATTTTATTTGATATGGTTTTATTCAAATATTTTTTTTATAGTTTTTAAAGAAAATCAAACTAAAATTTATTCAAAACGGAGGAAATAAAAATGGCAAAAGGAAAAGAGCACTTAAATTTAGTTGTTATTGGTCATATTGACCATGGTAAATCAACAACAGTTGGTAGATTAATGTTTGACTCAGGAGCAATTCCAGAGCAAGAAATGAGAAAATTAAAAGAATTGGCTGAATCCTTAGGAAAAGGCGGATTTGAATTTGCTTATGTCATGGATAATTTAAAAGAAGAAAGAGAAAGAGGTATTACCATTGATTTATCTCACAAAAAATTTGAAACACCAAAATATTTTTTTACAATAATTGATGCACCAGGCCATAGAGATTTCGTTAAAAACATGATTACAGGAGCTTCACAAGCAGATGTTGGTTGCTTAGTTGTAGCAGCAACAGATGGTGTTATGGCTCAAACAAAAGAACATGTATTTTTAGCAAAAACATTAGGTGTTAATCAATTAGTTATTGCAGTAAATAAGATGGACATGGTTAATTATGACAAAGCAAAATTTGAAGCTGTTAAAGCACAAGTTGAAGGCTTATTAAAAACAGTAGGTTATAAATTAGACACAGATATTCAATTTGTTCCAATTTCAGGATTACAAGGAGATAATGTTGTTAAAAAATCAGATAAATTATCATGGTGGAATGGCCCAACATTAGTAGAAGCATTTGATAATTTTAAAATTCCAGAAAAACCAGTTAATTTACCATTAAGATTACCAATACAAGATGTTTATAACATCACAGGAATTGGTGTAGTTCCAGTTGGCAGAGTTGAAACTGGTGTCTTAAAACCAAAAGATAAAATATTTGCAGTTCCAGGAAGAGAAGGAAAAGGTGTATTAGGTGAATGTAAAACAATAGAAATGCACCATGAACAAATGGATAAAGCAGAGCCAGGCGATAATATTGGTTTCTCAGTAGGTGGTATTGGAAAAAAAGATATTGCAAGAGGAGATGTTATTGGACATCCAGATACACCACCAACAGTAGCAACAGAATTTACAGCTCAAATAATTGTTTTAAATCATCCAACAGTTATGACAGTTGGTTATACACCAGTATTCCACATACATACAGCACAAGTAGCTTGTCAAATAACAGAAATTGTTAAAAAATTAGATCCAAGAACAGGACAAGCATTACAAGAGCATCCAGATTTTATTAAAAACGGAGATGCAGCAATTGTTAAAGTTAAACCAACAACACCTTTAGTAATTGAAAAATTCAAAGAAATTCCACAATTATCAAGATTTGCAATTAGAGATTCAGGAGCAACAGTTGCAGCAGGTATGTGTATTGATTTGGTTGCAAAACCAATGAAATAAATTTATTAATATAATTTTTTATTATTTTTTATATTTTATAATAATTTAGTCAGAATTTATAAAATTTATAATATTAATCCATGAGGTATAAAATAAGATATGAATTGAAAAGAAAAAGTTTTTAATTATCTTATTTTTTTATCATGGTAAATTTCAAAATTATCATGAGGTAGGAAAAATGCAGAAAGCAAGAATAAAATTAGCAAGTACAGATATTGACAAAATAAACCAAGTTTGTTCAAGCATAAAAGAAATAGCAGATAAAACTGGTGTTGATATAAAAGGACCAATTCCTTTGCCAACAAAAAAATTAAAAGTAACAACAAGAAAAAGTCCAGATGGCGAGGGAACAGAAACTTGGGAAAGATATGAAATGAGAGTTCATAAAAGATTAATTGATTTAGGTATTGATGAAAGAGCATTAAGATTAGTTATGAGAGTTCCTATCCCAGATGGATTAAATATTGAGATAGAAATGGTTGATGCATAATTCTTTTTATTTCTTATTTTTTTAATATATTTTTTAGAATTTAATTTTTTATTAATTTATTAAATAATTAAAAAAATTACTCAAAAAATTAATAATGAAAATTAAAAAATATAAATTAAAGTTCTTCTACACTTAAACTTATTTCAGCGATTTCTTCTAAATAATTAATAATGGTAAATATATTAGAAATTATCATATACAAGTTTTCCTTTGATTTTTCATCTAGATTTTCTTCATGTATATTAAGATTAAATTTTAGAATTTCCTTTATTTTCTCATAATTTTTATTTGCAGTATCAAAATTTTTTTTGAAAATTGTTGAAAAAGATATGTTGTAAGATTCATTTATT
>JAWBPL010000109.1:0-3113 GCA_038825025.1 Candidatus Woesearchaeota archaeon
CTAAAACTTTTATATTTGAATATCTTATTTCTTTATACAATTTTTTAAAAAAATCAGGAAAACTTTCAATAAAATAAATGCTTATCTTTCTTACACTCATATTTGCAATATAGCCAATAGAATTAGGCTTGTAAATCTCTGGATTTTTTTTAGAAATTAAGCTTTTTAATTCCTTAATTTACTTTTCAAGCAAAAAAGGATCTAATAACTCTGATTTTGAAAAATTGACATTTTCACTTTTATCTTGGTATCTTAAAATAGTAGGCATTATTTCAGTTTCGCCAAACAATTCTTTGCCTTTCTCAACACCAAAAAACAAATAATTAAAAAAATCAAATGTAAAAAATCCATTCATAAAAACATTTTTTTGATCTTTACTTAACCAAGGTTTGTTTTCAGAATTAAAACTGTATTGCAATCTTTCAAAAAAGCTTTTCTTTTTTATGAATTCTTTATCTGTTTTCTTTATTTGATTTTCAAATAAAGTTTTGTTTAAATCCTCTTTTATTATAGGTTCCAAGTTATTTTCTTTTAAATTGTATTCTTGTAAATTAATCTCTTTTTTATTAAATAAAGAATCTTTTTTATTTTCTTTTGTAGTTTCAATTTTTTTTATCTCAATCTCTAATGGCTCTTCAATTTCAGAAATTTCCAATGATTCCAAATTAGGCAAGTTCAAATTTCCTTTTATTTCTTTTTTATGTTTTTTTAATTCTAAACTTTCATAGCTAAAATCATGAAAAATTACATTAAAGCATTTTGAATTTAAATTATAAATTTTTTTTTTTAAGTTATCTATATATGCTTTATATTTTTTTATTACATTTTCCTCAGTATTATCTTTTAATATCTTGTTTTTTAAATTTCTATAAATCTTAAAGTCAATTTGAGAATTTTGATACATGTAATCTATTTTTTTTAATTCATTAATAACATTAATATAATTATTTTTTGCAGACTTTATTTCCTTTAAAGTCTGTCTCATTTCTTTTATTATCTCTTGTATTTCTTTTTTTAAATTTTGCATTTTAAAAGATTTTTTTACATCTATTAATTTTAGATTTATATTTTCACAGAATTTTCAGATAAGTTATATATTTATATTTTCAATTTCTTTGCTTAAAATATAATTAATTAATAATAATTCTTTTTTTGTCAATTGCATTTTTAATTTTGCAATTTCAAGATCTGTTTTTTTTGTGTAATCTTTATTTAAAAAATCATTATAAATATCAGCCAAAATTTCTAATCTGTTTATATAATCTTCAATACTATTAAATCTAGATTCTTTTTTTTCTTGGATATTTGCATTATTTTTCATTTTTTTATAATTAAACTAATTTTTATAATATATAATTTTTATAAAATATTATTTTAAATTTATAAAATAATTACACTAAATATTTTAAATAATTCATATAACTCTATATTTTCTTAAAACTTTTTCCTTATCCAAATAATATTCTTTTATTATTTCACTGACACTTTCAAAATCTTGTATTTTTCTATTAGCCAAGATTTGTAACAATATTGTTCTTAGTTCTAATTCTTTGTTTAGATGGGCAAAACTTTGCCCTGTTTTTTTGCTTATTTTTTCAAAACTATAAAATCCGCTTTTTTGCAAAATTTTATCTGAAACAGGATCCCATTCAAAAGCAATATTCTTATCAATTTTTCCAAATTCATTATTAGTAGTTTTTATTTCAACTAATTCTTTTAGCCTTCTAATGTTTTTATCCATTTCTTTTAAATGGCTCATTACACAAACAGCATCCAAAGACTCAATTAAAGAGGGAGACAAATTTATTGGTGGTGTTTCTAATCTTCTAATTAATGTTTCAACACTGCCGGCATGAAAAGTTCCAAAGCTTGAATGCCCTGAAGCCATTCCTTGAAATAAAACAAAAGCCTCTTGTCCTCTGATTTCACCCACAATAACATAATCTGGAGCTTGTCTGAAACTTTCTCTAAGTAAATCAAATAAATTTATTTCGCCATATTCTTTTCCATCAATAGAATTTCCAAATCCTGCTCTTGTTACTGTTGGCATCCAGTTGTCATGAGACAAGTTTAATTCTCTTGTATCCTCAATTGAAACAACTCTTGCATCAGGAGGAATAAAACTTAAAATTGAGTTTAAAAAAGTTGTTTTTCCTGATGCGGTTTCTCCTATAACCATAACATTCATCTTGTGTTCTATTAAAAGCCATAAATAAGCATAAACTCTTGCATTTCCTGTTCCAAAATTAATCAAATGAATTGGTGTCCAAGGCTCTTTTGTAAATTTTCTTATTGTAAAAGTAGGGCCTCTGGTAGTTATATCTTCTGAATAAGTAGCATTAACTCTTGAGCCATCAGGCAATGTTCCATCTAATAATGGTTTGGCATAACTTACATATCTGCCGCATTTTTGAGCTAATTTTTCAACAAAATCTGTCAATTCTTGAATATCTGTAAAAACAACATTAGTTCTCATGTTTTCATATTTTCTATGCACTATATAAATAGGAAAATTCAATCCATTGCATTCTATATCCTCTATATAATAATCATTCAATAACGGCTCAATTTTATCTAAACCAACAGAATTTCTAAAAATATAATACATTATCTTCAAGAAACTTTCTTTTGAAATTTTTGCTCCTAATTCTATTAAGATAGCTTTTACATTTTTTTCTAAATATTTTATAATTTGGTTTGTTTTTTCTAAATTATTAAAGCTTATATTTATTGTTTCTTCAAGAGCAATCAAAACTAATTTTAGAATTTCTTTTTCAGAATCATTTAACTCAGGCTCTTCAACAGAATAAATCAATTCTTCTTGTTTTTGGTCCCAATATATATGAGCATAACAATATGGCGAAATTAATGGATATCTTACATTTATAGTTACTCTTTCTTTTATATTAGGCAAATCAATTATTTTTAGGTTTTTTTCTATCTTAAAAATCGGTTCTTCATCCATCAGAAATAATTAAAAATTCTATGTTTAAATATTTTTTTAGTTTTTTAATTTTTGAAAAATAAAAACTATTATATTATTAATTATCTAAAAAAGCTATTTTTAATTAGGTATAAACTCATTTAATTTTACAGAAAAGAAATCAGCATTG
>JAWBPL010000110.1:0-3092 GCA_038825025.1 Candidatus Woesearchaeota archaeon
GTTATTAACAATAAATCTAATAATATAAAATAAATCTAATAATACTTCTCCAACAATCTAATAATACTTCTCCAACAAAGTCTTAATGTTTATATTTTCTATATCTTGTAAAGCAACAGGAACATCTTTATCTTGAGGCAGTTCATCTGAATATGTTGCTCTTTGTGTTCTATAAAATAAGCCTATTGGTATTTTTGGCTCCCATTCCCAGACTTTTTTTAATGCAGATTCAAAATTCTCAGGATTATAATCAGTTGATTCTAATGTGTAAATTTTTTCTCTATAATATTCAAATGTCTGCCATGGGTTGTAAGAAACACAAGGCTGTAAAACATCAATAAATGAAAAGCCTTTATGATTTATTCCTTGTTTTATCAAATTTACTAAATGTTTTAGTTCACCTGCAAAACCTCTTGCAACAAAAGTACCATTAGCTGATAATGCTAAAGCCAATGGATTTAATGGCGGCTCTATTGAACCATGCGGAGTACTTGGTGTCTTTGTTCCTTTTTGTGCTGTTGGCGATGTTTGTCCTTTTGTTAAACCATATACTGCATTATTATGCACAATATAGGTTATTTTTACATTTCTTCTGACTGCTTGTAAAAAATGATTTAAACCTATGCCATAGCCATCTCCATCACCGCCAACTGCTATTACTGTTAATCTTGGGTTTGCTAATTGAACACCTGTGGCAGCAGCAACAGCTCTACCATGAATACTTTCTAAGCCATAAGTTTTTATGTAATGAGGCAATTTTCCAGAACAGCCGATTCCTGAAACAACAACAACATCTTTTGGATTTAAGTTTAATTCTGAAATTGCTTGTTTTATTGCCATTAAAATACCAAAATCGCCACAGCCAGGACACCATTGAATTTGATTTTTATTTCCTAATTCTGAAACTGAAACCATTTTATTACCTCTTTTATTTTATTACTTATTATTTTATTACCTATTTTTTTATTTTAATAATGATTTTGCTTTTTCATAAATCTCTTCTGGATCAAAAGGCCTTCCATCATATTTTAATAAAGCAGTTTCAATATAAAAGCCTGTTTTTTCTCTTATTAAGCCTCTCATCTGTGCTTCGCTATTGCCTTCAACAATTAAAGTTTTTTTTGCTTTTGATAAAATATTTAAAATTTGCTTTTCTGGAAAAGGATTTATCCATAAAATATGCATAAAATTTACTTTAAAGCCTTCTTTTTTTAGCCATTTCATTGCTTCTAAAATCATGCCTTTATTTGAGCCCCATGAAACAATTGTTAAATCTGAATTTTCATCACCATAAATTTTTGGTGCTATCTCTTCTTCTTTAATTGAATTTAATTTTCTAGCTCTTTTTTCAACTTGTTTTATTCTATTTAAAGATTCTTCACAACTAAATCCAGTCTCATCATGTTCATAACTTGTTGATACATAAAAACAATTTGCCTGTCCGGGAATAGATCTTGGAGAAATTCCATCATCAGTAAATTTATATCTCTTATAATCAACTTGTTTTTCTGCTTCTTGCTCTGTTAAAAGTTTTCCTCTTTCAATTTTTAATTTTGTTGTGTCAAATGGCTTTGTTGTTTTAGAGGATTCTGAAACATGTTTATCCAATAAAATAATTCCTGGTGTTTGAGTTCTATCTGTTAAATTAAACATTTTAAATGTTTCATAAAATGCTTCATCAATATCGCCAGGAGCAACAACCAATCTTGGAAATTCACCTTGAGAAGCATGCAAAACAAACCTTAAATCAGATTGTTCTGTATAAGTTGGCATTCCTGTACTTGGCCCTGTTCTCTGGCTTTCAATTACAACTAAAGGTGTTTCACTTAAGCCAGCCATTCCTAGAGCTTCAACCATTAAAGAAAAGCCACCTCCTGATGTAGCTGTTAATGATCTTGCTCCTGCCAATGAGCTGCCAGTAAGCATATTTATTGCAGCAATTTCATCTTCTGTATGCTTAACAACAATATTATAATTTTGCTCTTGAGCAGCCATAAAATGCAAAACCCCAGATGAAGGTGTCATTGGATATTCTGCAACAAATTTTGTACCAGATTTTATTGCTCCGATTGAGGCTGCTTCATTTCCAGATAATAAAATTGTTGGCTCTCTATTTAATTTTTCTAATTTAACTTTAAAATCTATTTTAAAATTGCTATTAAAATAATCATAACCCTTTTTTGCTGCATTTTTGTTTATTTCAACTATTTCTGAACCTTTCTTTTTTTCAAATTGTTTCTGCAAAGCTAAATTTATTTTTTCTAAATCTATATTTATTAAACCAGCAATTACACCTAATGCAACAATATTTCCATAAAGTTTATTTCCTAATTCTTTTCCTAATGTATAAAATGGAACAGGAATTAAAATTAAATCTGCCCTGTTTATTTTAATATCTTCTTTTTTAATAAGATCAGAATCATAGATTATTGCTCCTTTTTCTGTTAATTCATTATAATGCTTTTCAATTGTTGTTTTATCTAAAGCAACTAAAATATCGCAAGTTTTAATTTGGCTATAAACTTCTTCATCTTCAGCCCTAACATAACAAGTATTATGGCCGCCTTTAATCAAAGAAGGATATTCTGCTGTGTAAAACACATTTAAACCCATTTTTTGAACACTTCTTGCAAACATTGCTCCAATTGTAAAAACACCACTTCCAGCAGGGCCGCCTGCTTTTAAAGCTACTTTATTAATCATTTTAACCTCTTTTTTTTTAATTAGTTTTTTTATTGTGTTATTATTCATTTTTAAATTTAAAAATAATCAATAATTTTTTTTATTTAATCAAATGATTTTTTTGCCATCTTCATCAACTAAATGTATGACTTCAACAGGGCAGCTTTCTGCAGCTTCTAAATTTATATCATAATCTTCCTCATTAATTTCTTTTTCCTGCCAACCATTTTCTTTTGCTTTTCCACCTATTATATCTGATTTGCCGTCATCATTCATTTCCCAGAATTTTGGGGCAATTGTTGCACAAGCTCCACAACCAATGCAATTAATTCTATCATGTTGTAATTTATATCTCTTTGGCATATACTCACCCAAAAAACAAATATAATCAATTTAATAAATAATTTAAT
>JAWBPL010000111.1:0-3073 GCA_038825025.1 Candidatus Woesearchaeota archaeon
ATAGTTTTTAACTTTATTCTTTTTAATTTATATTTTAATTTTTTAAAGCACATTTTAGAAAGTCTATTTAGGAAATGCTATATTCAAAAACCACAATATTATTTTTTTCTAATATTTTTTTAAAATCTTTATTATTAATCAGCCAATCCTCATTTTCATCCCCTAAATCTTTATAATAAATAAAAAACCCTTTTTCTTTCATATATCTTTTATAATATTTATAAAAATCTTTTTGGTAAATTGGAACAACATTAAAGTTTGTATATAGTGCATAAACAGGATGATTAAATCTTGAATATATTACAAAATTATTTACTTTATTGTCTTTATTTTTTAAATCAGTTGCATAATCTATTAAAAATTTTGATACCTTTATTTCATCGCTTTCATAAGTATTTATTTTTTCAATATCAAAAACATTTTTTGAAAAAATAAAAAATAGAAAAATAAAGATTAATAAAAAAATAAAACCTAAATTTTTTTTTAGATTGCTTAAATAAGATTCTATTAAATAAAGTGATTTTCCAGACAGAAAGAACAAAGGATAAATTGCAGGAATTAAATATCTGATTTCTTTATGTGGTATAGTTGAAATATATACTATGTATAAGAAAAACCAAAAAAATAATATAAAGTCTTGTTTTTCAATAATGTTTTTTTTTTTATGATTTTTTTGTTTGTTTTCTTTATTTATCTTATTTAATCTATTTATTAATATTTTTAAATAAATAATTATAAGGATAAATAAAGTTATTGAAAGAAAAAAAGAATAAGCATTAAAAAAATTCGCAAAATAAAAGTAAAAAGGCTCATTTAAATCAGAAACTGCTTTGTTTGCATTTATAAAAATATTTAAATTTCCTGTTTTAAAATAAAGCCATATTAAATATGGAATTAAAGTAATAAAAAAGCCAAAGGATAATATTATTATTTTTTTTAATAGAAGATAAAAGTTTTTTTTAGTATTTAATAATAAATATAATAATAAAACTATAAATAAAATTAATGTGCTAAATCTAGTTAAAAAACTTAATCCAAAAAAAACACCTGAAAAAAAGATAATTATTTTTTTGTGATTTTTAATTTTTTGACTCTTAAAATAAATTATTAATAGATAAATGGCAATCAAAAAAAAAGCCATACTTGGAATTTCAGTCATTATATTTTTAGAATAAAAAACTAAGAAAGGCATGAATCCATAAAACAATGAGCTTAAAAAACCTATTTTTTCATTATATAATTCTTTTCCAATTAAAAACATAAAGATAAAAGACAATGCACCAAAAAAAGATATTATTATTTTTGGAACAATAAAATTGTGATAAAAATTATAAAAAAAAGCAATAATAACTGATAGAAAAATAGGCCTTATATGAAATTCGTTATAATTCTCTTTTCCATTAAAAAAATATTCTGCATGCTGCAAATAAACAGCTTCATCCCAGCCATAAGAAACTCTAAAAGGAAATAATCTAATAAAAAAAACTATTAAAAATAAGAAAAAAAGAATCAGATAAAAAATTTTTTTCTTATCTAATTTTTTATTTATATCAAATAATATTTTAATTATATTAATTCTATTTTTTTTTTGTTTTTTTTTATTTATTTTTTTTTTAAAAAACATCATTTAAATGAAAATAATTAATTTTTTTTTAAAATTATTGTGTTTGTCGGGAATGCAAACTCTATTTTTTCTTTTTTAAATGCTTCTACTAACATTAAATTTATTTTTTCTTGTGTATCTAGGTAATCTTTTATTTCCCTGTTATTTATGTAATAAACAACTTCATAGTTTAATGAAAAATCCCCAAATGTTTTAAAATGTGATCTATCTAATTCAGCAATTTCTAATCTATCAAAAATATTTTTTATTATTTCGTTTATTTTTTTTAATTTTTTTACATCTGTATTGTATTCAACACCAAATGTAAAAACAGCCCTTCTTTTACTCATTTTTTTATAATTATGGATTCTTGCTGTTGTCATTTCTTTATTTGAGATTACTAATTCTTCGCCTTGCAATGTTCTAATTCTAGTGCTTTTTATTCCAATATGCTCTACTGTTCCTGCTTCATTATCTATTGTTATAAAATCGCCTTCCTCAAAAGGCTTGTCAAAATAAATGCTAAAAGAACTGAAAATATCTTCTAAAATTCTTTGAAGGGCAAATGCAACAGCAATGCCGCCAACACCCAAACCTGCTATTAATGATGTAATATTTACACCTAAATTAGAAAGAGCTGTTAATATTGCGATAATCCATACAAATCCTTGAAATAAAGTATTCATTACTTTTAATAAAGAGCTTTCTTTGTTTTCTTTTTCCTTTCTTCTTTTTATTTCTAAATTTATGAAATGGCTTATTGTCTTGTTTATTGCAGTGGTTATAAAAAGAATAATAACTATTGCAATCATCTTATGCAAAATTATATCAATTTGCTCAGGCAAATTCAAATATATTGCAGCAAAATAAAATGAAATAAAAACATAAAAAAACCAAGGAATATCTTGTATAAATTCAATAATAATATCATCATAAGTAAATTTTGTTTTGGTTGCTATTTTTTTTAAATAATTTAAAAAAATATTTTTAAATAAATATAGAAAGCCAATGCTTAAAGAAAATATTGCTAAAGCTATTAAATAATTTTCTCCTGTATTATTAAAAAAAATACCTTTTAAAAATTCTTCGCTTATCATTTTTACCTCTTTTTTTATAAAAGTTTTAGGTTTTTTTAATAAATATTTCTTATAAATACTATAAAAATATTATAATTTAAAAATATTAATTAAAATTTAATTATAATTAAATTTAATTTTAATTTTTTTTTAAAATAATATATTTAATCCTATAAATGTTAAAGTTAATAAAAAAGTTATTGTATAAAATATTGCTATAAAAATAAATTGCAAAAGCCAAACTAAAAAAGCTTTGTACCATTTTAGCCTGAAAATTTCATGATAAAGCCAGATTGTTAAAAAAAAGGAAATAATTGCTCCAAACAGCCTAAATTTTAGGTTTATTGCTGAAACAATTATTCCAATCATTATGCTTACAAATACAGCTTTTAAT
>JAWBPL010000112.1:0-3070 GCA_038825025.1 Candidatus Woesearchaeota archaeon
GTAGTATATCATTATTATAATCGTCTAGTCTAGCTATATTTAAATATTATAATATTAAATTTTTAATTTTGAAATTCAATATTACAATTATAGTGACTCGACTGTCAAGGCTTAGCTTAACAATAATTCTAATTATATATTAATTTATTTTATTTAATAATTTATTAATTCAATGATAATTATTATTATAATTATATTATTTAATTAATATTAAAATTATAATATACTTATTATTTAAATAATATTTAATATAATTTATAATATATTGGGTGGATTATATGAAAGAATTTTATTCAGAAAAAATTGAGTCTGTTTTTGATTATTTGAAAAGCTCAAAAAATGGCTTAACTGATAAAGAAGTTGAAAAAAGAATAAATGAATATGGATATAATGAATTAGTGGAATTAAAAAAAACTTCTTTGTTAAAAATGTTTTTAGACCAATTTGCTAATTGGCTTGTTATTCTATTGGTTATTGCTGGCTTTCTCTCATTAATTGTTGGCGATATTAAAGAATCTATTGCAATTTTTGTTATTATTTTATTAAATACAATTCTAGGATTTATTCAAGAATATAAAACCGATAAAGCAATTAAGGCATTAGAAAATATGACTGCTCCAAATGCAAAAGTCATAAGAAATGAAAAAGAATATATTGTTCCTGCAAAAGAGATTGTTCCAGGAGATATAGTTTTATTAGAAGCTGGCGATGTTGTTCCAGCAGACATAAGATTAATTGAAAGCAATGAATTAAAAGTTGATCAGGCAATTTTAACAGGCGAAAGTGTTGCATCTGAAAAAAAAGTTTGTATATTAAAAAAAGAAACTTCAGTAGATGAGCAAGTAAATATGGTTTTTAGCGGCACAATTGTAACTTATGGGAAAGCAAAAGGCATTGTGGTTTCAACAGGAATGAAAACAGAGCTAGGAAAAATAGCTGAAACAATACAAAAAACAGAGGAAACTGAAACACCATTACAGAAAAAATTTGAAGTTCTTTCAAAACAAATTGGTATTATTTGTTTAGTTTTAGTTGCAATGGTTTTCTTTTTAGGATTATATGAAAGCATTCCTTTGGCAGAAATAATGATTGTTTCATTAACATTAATAGTTTCAACTGTTCCTAATTCTTTGCCCTTAGTTGTTACCTTAGGCTTAACTTTAGGCTCGCAAAGATTAGCTAAGCAAAATATGTTAGTTAAAAGATTGCCTGCTGCAGAAAGTTTAGGCTCTGTTACTTATATTTGCACTGACAAAACAGGAACATTAACTAAAAATGAAATGACCGTAACAAACATATTTTTAGATAACAAAGATATACAGATTACAGGCTCTGGCTATAAGCCTGAAGGTGATTTTTTATATAATAATAAAAAAATAAGCCCAAAAGAAATTAGAAATATTTTAAAAATAGGTTTTTTATGCAACAATTCAAAATTAACAAAAGAAAATAATAACTATAAAATAAAAGGAGATCCAACAGAAGGATCTTTAGTTGTTTTAGCAGAAAAAAGCAATTTAACAGAAGAATTCATAGATAATTACGAATTAATAAAAGAATTTTCTTTTGATTCTGAGAGAAAAAGAATGTCTGTTATTGTTTTTGATAAAAAAGAAAAGAAATATTATTCTTTTGTCAAAGGAGCTGCAGATTTATTATTGAATTTATCTGATAAACTATTTGAAAATGAAAAAGAAAGAAAAATAAAGGAAGAAGATAAAAAAATAATTAAAGAACAAATTGAAAAATATGCTAAAAATTCTTTAAGAGTTTTAGGTTTTGCCTACAAAGAAATAAAAGAAGCAGATATTGAAGAGATAAAAAAAGCAGAATCAAATTTAGTTTTTGTTGGCTTAGTAGGAATGATTGATCCTGCAAGAGATGAAGTAAAAGATTCTATTTTAAAATGCAAAAAAGCAGGAATAAAAGTAATGATGATTACAGGAGACCATCCATTAACAGCAGAAGCAATAGGCAAAAATATAGGTTTAATTGAAAAAAATGATATTATTTTGACAGGCGAAGAATTAGATAAGTTATCAGAAAAAGAATTATTAGAAAAAATAGAAAATATAAGAATAGTTGCAAGGGCAATGCCTATCCAAAAATTAAAAATTGTTGAGGCTTTGCAAAAAAAAGGGCATATAGTTGCAATGACTGGTGATGGTGTTAATGATGCTCCAGCATTAAAAAAAGCTGACATTGGTGTTGCAATGGGCATTACTGGAACAGATGTTTCAAAATCTGTTGCGAAAACAGTTTTGGTTGATGATAATTTTTCAACAATTGTTAATGCAATAGAAACAGGCAGAAATATTTATGATTCATTAATAAGGAGTGCAAGGTTCTTTTTATCATGCAATAGCGGAGAAATATTTACAATAATAATTTCTTTATTATTATATTTTCCATTGCCTATGACACCATTGCAAATTTTAATTATGAATTTATTAACAGATAATTTTCCTGCTGTTGGATTAGGTTTTGAAAAAGCAGAAGAAAACATAATGTCAAGAAAACCAAGAGACCCAAAAGAAAAGCCATTATCCAATAAAATGCTTGTTTCAATTGTAGTATTTGGCATAATAATGGCAATAGGAACAATTTATTTATTCAGCTTATACAAAGACAAAGATTTGACTAAAGCTAAAACAATTGCTTTCACAACATTAGTTATGTTCCAAATGTGGGCAGTAATAAGCAGTAGAACATTAAGCCCTGATATTAAGCATTTCAATTTGTTTTCAAATTTATGGCTTTTAGGAGGAATAATTGCGGCTGTTTCATTTCATGTAGCAATTTTATATATCCCTTTTTTACAAAGTGTTTTTAATACTGTTGCTTTAAACTTGTATGAATGGGCTATAATTTTATTAGTTTCATCAAGCGGTTTTGTGATTATGGAAATTAGCAAATTTTTTACAAAGCCAACTTAAATTATATATTTTAGATAGTTTTATCAATTTAAAATAATTTATAAATATTTATACTTAAAATTATCTTTTTAAAAAAATGAGTTTTATAAAATCAACTAAAATTTTTTTATCTGAAAAATTTAATTTGTTTTTAG
>JAWBPL010000113.1:0-3066 GCA_038825025.1 Candidatus Woesearchaeota archaeon
AAAGATTTTGATATAGATATTCCTTTAGCAAAGCAAATTAAAAAATTACCTGAAATATTGAATAAAAGTGAAATAAAAAAAATGTTTTTTTCTACTGATAATATAAAACATAGATTAATTTTAATGTTTTTATATTATGCCGGATTAAGAGTTTCAGAACTTATTAATTTAAAATATTCTGATTTTGATTTAAAAAGAAAAATAATTCATATTAAAAATGCAAAAAATAACAAAGACAGAATAATTTTTTTACATCCTGTGTTGATAAACTCCTTAAAAATGTATAAAATAAGAAAAAAATCAAATTATTTATTTTTAACAAACAAAAAGAAAAAATATACACATAGAACAATAGAGAAGATTGTGAAAAAAAGTTCAAAAAAAGCAGGAATAATAAAAAAAATAAAACCCCATACTTTAAGACACTGTTTTGCAACTCATTTATTAGAAAATGGTTTAGATATTGTAAGCATACAAAAGTTATTAGGTCATAAAGATGTAAGAACAACACAAAATTATACTCATTTAACTAAAAAAATTAATGATTTTTCAAAATTTTTAACTATTTTTTTTTTCTAGTTTTTTAGCATATTCTATTCCAATATCTGTTAAACTTATTGCATAATAAGGTTTACCATTGGAAGAATGTTTTTGTTTTTTTTCAATTTTAATTAAACCATATTTAGATAATTCTTCACAAGAATTTTTTATTGTTATAAAACCAGTATCTATTTTTCTCTCTAATTTTGCATAACTAGATGGCCCTTCTTTTATTGATAAAATAATCTCTTCTTTAATTTCATATGATTTTCTTTTCACTATTTTATTCTTTTCTTATTGATTTTTAGAGCTAACTCATAATATTATAGTAAGTTTTATAAAATTCTTTTATATATTTTATAAATATGGCAAGAAAAAAAACAGGCAATATATATGTTACAATAAAACTTCCAGAAGGAACTGTTAAGAAAATTGATGAAATAATACAAAAAAGCAATGGCGATTTTACATCAAGAACAGATGTAATTAAAACTGCAATAAGAGATATGTATTATAAAAATTAATTATAATTATATATATGATTTATTTTTTCTGCTATTTTAAATCCTTTTTCTGTTAATCCAACTTTATAATAATATTTTCCGTTTTTTTTATGTTTTGCCTCTTTTTTAACGTAAATAAAATCATAAAATTCTAATTCTTTAGAATTTTTTTTTATTGTTTCATAATTTGTTCCTATTTTTCTTTTTATTTGTGTAAATGTTAATTCCTTTTCTCTTAATATAAAAAGCATTTCTAATCTTACTTTAAATGAATCTCTTTTTGACATCCTACAATATAATAGTATCTTTTTATAAAAGCCTGATTTACAATTTTGTGCTGTGTTTTTTAAATAATTTAAAAAAATACTAAAAATAAAAAAAAGAATCAAAACAAAAATTTTATAAAGAAATTCTTTTTTCTAGCAATTAAGACGGCCATAATGGCAGGGCTCCACCTGTTCCCATTTCGAACACAGAAGTTAAACCTGCAGATGTTTCTGGTTGTACTGCACTTATGTGTGGGAAGCCAGAAAAGCTGTCGTTTTTTTTTTGTTTGAATCTTTTTTTGTTTGAAATTTATTTATTTTATAATTAAGCTTAATATAGACAAATTTATAAAAATATTATATATTTCTATTTAAATGGCAAATTTAAGTATAAAAGAAAGATTATATTTAATAAAATCTGTTGGCGAAGAAATTGTAACAGAACAAGAAATAATAGAACTTCTTGAAAAAAAAGAAAATTTTATTGCTTATGATGGTTTTGAACCTTCTGGAAAAATTCATATTGCCCAAGGATTATTAAGAGCAATAAATATAAACAAAATGACTAAAGCAGGGGCAAAATTTAAAATGCTTGTAGCTGATTGGCATGCCTGGGCTAATAATAAGATGGGTGGTGATTTAGAAAAGATTAGGGTTGTTGGTAAATATTTTATAGAGGTTTGGAAATCTTGTGATTTAGACATAAATAATGTGGAATTTGTGTGGGCTTCTGAGTTATTAAATAATAGAGAATATTGGAAAACAGTTATGCAAATAGCAAGAAACACTACATTAAACAGAATATTAAGAACAACACAAATAATGGGGAGAACAGAAAAAGACATTTTACAGGCATCTCATATTTTATATCCTTGTATGCAGGCAGCTGATATTTTTCATTTAAAAGCAGATATATGCCAATTAGGCTTAGATCAAAGAAAAGTAAATGTTTTAGCAAGAGAAATTGGAGAAAGAATTGGTTTTTATAAGCCAATAATTGTCAGCCATCATATGCTTTTAGGCTTGCAACAAATAAAAACAGAGCAAAAAGATACCGTTGAAAGAACAATAGAACTAAAAATGTCAAAATCAAAGCCAGATACTGCAATTTTCATGACTGACAAAAAAGAGGATATTGAAAGAAAATTAAATAAAGCATATTGCCCTGAAAAACAAACTAAAGAAAATCCTGTTTTAGAATACTTTAGATATATTATTTTTGAAAAATTTGAAAAAATTGAAATAACAAGACCTGAAAAATTTGGCGGAACATTAAAAATAAAAGATTATGAAGAATTAGAACATAAATATAGTAACGGCGAAATTCATCCCTTAGATTTAAAAAAATCATGTTCTTTTTACATTAACGAACTAATAAAACCAACAAGAGAATATTTTGAAAAGAATAAAGAAGCAAAAGAGCTAAAAGAAAAAGTTGATTCTTTTGAAATAACACGATAAAAAAATAAAACTATTTTTATGAAATAAACAAAAAAATAAACTAGTATAGTAAATAGTAATATTTATATATTAGATATGTATCTTTCTTAATATTATTTTTTATTCCCTTCAGGGAAAAGAGGTGATATAATGAAAAAAGGACAAGCAGCCATGGAGTTTTTAATGACTTATGGTTGGGCTATATTAGTAGTTATTGCAGCAATTGCGGCTCTGGCTTACTTTGGTGTATTAGATCCTGCAAGATTATTGCCAGAAAGATGCCAATTTCCTGCTGGTATGGATTGTATAGATAAAGC
>JAWBPL010000114.1:0-3046 GCA_038825025.1 Candidatus Woesearchaeota archaeon
AATATTATTTTTATTATCTTTTATCGTTTCTTATTTTACTTATAATAATATAGATAATGAAAATAAATTTAAAGACATATTAAAATGATGATAATTTATCATTGTTTATATATTTTTCAAAAATAAAACAATTTTATTTTTATTTATTAAAATATATATTAATTTAAAAATTAAAAAAAAAATAATTTTTTTATGATGAGCGTTCAAGAAAAAAATAATGCTTTAAAAGCAACTGAATTTAAATGGTATTCTGTAAAAGTGACTCCTAGTAGTGAAAAAAAAGTAATTAATTATATAGAGAGTCAGAGTAAAAAATATCCCGACCATATTGGAAGGAGCTTTACTCCTATTCAAAAAGAATATAAAATGGTTGGTAAAAAGAATGTAATTACCGAAAAAAAGATAATGGCTGGATATGTTTTTTTGGAATTAAATCCGAATAGCACCATAGCGTTTGGTATTATTAAAAATATGCCTAATGTGGTAAATTTTTTAGGGGGAAATAAAACTCCAGCTCCTATAAACGATGAGGAAATAGAACGGTTGGTAGGTAATAGAAAAGATAGCCCTCAAATGGTATGGAAATTAAATGATTGGTGTACCATAAATAATGGTCCATTCAAAGGATTTAAAGGTAAAATAAATAACATTTTAGGGGAAAAAATTATTGTATCGGTTAATATCTTCGGTAGAGAAACAAAAGTGGAAACTACTATCGAAAGTATTGATAAAATAGTTTCTTAATTCTTAAATATAAAAAAAATAGTTTAGTGAATATCAAAATTCTTATCAACTATCAAAAAGTTGAGTGTGGAAATTTAGATTAATAATCTATTAGATAATTTCATTGAATGGAGAATGGTCTGTTCTTTTATAGAACAGACCATATATAAAGCCTATAAATCAATTTATTCTTTTTTTTTATAAATTCTAAATTAATAAAAAAACTTAAAAATGAATAAGAATAAGAAATATATAGTTTATAGTATTTTCTATATGAAAGGAAATATTATTAAAAAATAAAACTATTTAAAAAATATGAAAATAGCAGTCATAGGTTCCAAAAAATTCAATGATTACGAAAAATTAAAAAAGGAACTTGATCTTATAAAAGATAATGTTTCCGAAGTTTTGAGTACTGTAATAAAAAATACGGACAAATTATTGGAAAAATGGGCAAATGACACGGGAAAACCTATAAAGAAATTCTATTTAGATATAGAAAGGTGGGGGAATGTAGCGATGTATAAATCGACTGTCGAAATGGTCAATCAATCGGATTTGCTTATCGCTTTTTATGACGGAAAATCTAAAAGTACTGAACGTTCCATATTTGTTGCTAAAAACTTAGGAAAAAATGTTAAAATTTTAACCGTTTAAAACATAAAAATTAGTATTTTAATTTTACATTAAAAATGTTTCAATAGATTTGGTTCAACTATTGAAACATTTTTTTTTAAAAAATTTTTTTTTTGAAAAAAAGTTTTTGTATATTTGTCACATAAAATAGATAAGGTAACTAACTATGAAAATGTTGATGAGTAGAAAAAATGTATTTTTTTTGATATTATTTTATTTTATTTTATTGATTAATAATCTTTCATATTGTCAGCCAGAGCCAAATTATAAAGAAAATTCTTTCTTTTCTGTTGTTAGTACAGATGAAAAATGGTATTTAAATACTAAGACTTTAAAATCTGAAAGTAAAATTATTAAAAATTATTTACATATAAATAAGCATGACCCTTTTAAAAATTTTGTTTATTTTAATGGTAAAAAGGGTGGAGACTATAAGTATAGTATAACTTTTTATAGATTACCTTATGTGGAAAAAAGGTTATTTGATAGAATCAATAACTATAGAAAAAAGAATGGATTAAATATTTTAAAATGGTCAGAGGGTTTAAGTAGAGCGGGTTCATTACATATCGATTATTGCGCTCAAACGGACGTTTGGAAGCATGAACAATATTTTAGTAATTGCTACGATGAGACACTTCCTTTATTAGAAAAACCATCCGATAGAATAAAATTTTTAATGATTGATGACCCTGAAAAAAATAAAAGTTATATATATTCAGCTGAAAACTTATATTTCTACGGTAGTACCATAAATTCTGAAACTAAAATAGAAGAATATGAGGTTTTAAAAAAAATTGATAGTATCGCATTTTATGGTTGGAAATATTCACCTGGGCATAACGAAAATATGTTATTAGGAATGAACGAAAAAAGACAACCATCCTATATGGGAATATCTGTTTATTTATTTAAAAAAGAATATTATTTTTCTAATAATGAAAACACTGTAAGTACTCGTGAAAATGGTACGGTTTACTACGAAATAATCTCAGTTATGTTAACGACTTATGATGACCCATTTATAAAAGGATTTAAAGATACATATAGACCATTTTTTCCTACAATTGTAGGTAGTGTAGATAGCGATGAATAAAAAGAGTCTCTTTTAAGAGAGACTTTTTTTAAAAAATTTTTTAATATTATGCTTAATATCATTTAAATTGAATATTTTTTTTCATCGAAAAAAAAAATTGATGGTTATGTAAGGTGTTCGATGAACACCTATTTTTTTTTATTAAAAAATGAATAAATATTATTTCTATAAAATAAATTATTTAAAAAAAATATTAAATATACTAAAAAATTTTAATTAATAGATGATAATCATTGTTTTTTTGAGTAAAAATATATATTAAGAATATAAACAATATTATATATAATATATATCAATTAAAAATTAAACTATTTTTTTTTAAATTATGGCCAAAACCAATAAAAGAGAAATCAAAGAAAAAATGAGTAGAAGAGCAAAAATAAAAAATGAAACAGAAGCAGAAGTTGAAAAAGTTATAACAAAAATACAAGAAATGAAAGAAGCGATTTTTAATCATAAAAATGGTTTAAATGTTTCTAATGTATAATTATTTAAACCATTTAAATTTAAAAATAAGTCACAGAAAGAATTTTTTCAAAAAATAATATCAAATAAAATAACTATAGGTACTGGAGCAGCGGGAACGTCTAA
>JAWBPL010000115.1:0-3038 GCA_038825025.1 Candidatus Woesearchaeota archaeon
CTTAAATTTATCAATATTAGTATATTTATCAAGATTCTTATTAAATACCTATTCTTATTTAAAAAACAATTATTTAAAAATTTTAATTTTTCTTAAAAAATATAAACTCTTAAAAAGAAATATAAAAAGCTTATAACCATAGTCATTAATGTATAAAGAAAACCTATTTTTATAAAATGGTTAAAGCTAATAGGATGTTTTTCTTTTTGAGCCATGCCTATTATTATAACATTAGATGGGCTTCCAATTGGTGTTATATTGCCTCCTATTGATGTTGCGACAGAAATTCCAAAAAATAATATATTACTTTGTATGTTTAATAAAGAAGTAAGATTTTTTGCTATGGGAATTAAAAGAGCAACTAGCGGAATGTTATTCATTATTGATGAAACAAAAGAGGTAATCAACATTAAAATTGAAATTGCTGAAAGTTTAGAATTCATATAATTAGAAATAAACAAAGTAAATTTTTCTAAAATTCCTGATTTTTCAACACCACCTATTACTATAAAAATACCTATAAAAAATGCTAATATAGACCATTCTACTTTTGAAAAAATTTCATCTGGATTTGCACTGCTTAATAAAAGCATTAAAATTGCTCCTGTTAAAGCAACAGTTTCAATTCCTATTCCAGTAATGTCTTGCAAAAATAAAAAAATTACTATTATGGTCAATAAAAAAGCACTTCTTTTAAACAATTTCCAATCTTTAATTTCTTGCTTTTCGTCAATTGAGATTAAGCTATTAAGTTCTTCTTTTGTTATTTTATAATCTATTAAATCTTTAAAGAAATAAAATCTGAAAAAAAATAATGAAAAAATAAAAATTAAAATCCATAAAGGAAACATAAAAAGAGTAAATTCTGAAAACCTTATGTTTGCTGCTGTTGATATCATAATATTTTGTATTGAGCTTATAGGTGTTAATAAGCCACCTATATCAACAACCAATGAAATAACTATCAAATAAGGAATTGGTGAGATTTTTAACTTTTTTGTTATCTTTAAAATAATTGTTCCTAGAATTATACAAGTTGGTATTTCAGTAAAAATAAATGAAATAAAAAATCCTAAAAAAGCAGTAGCATATAAAAGCTTAAAAGGATTGCCATTTGTAAATTTTAAAACTTTTAATGCAATAAATTCAAACAAACCTGATTTATCAACAACATTTACTATAATAAAAATTCCTAGCACAATAGCCAATGTTTTAAAATCTATTAAAGAGCCAATAGAAGATTGATCTACAACACCATAAAAAATCATTAATAAGGCACCTATTAAAGCTGCTATTGTTTCATGAATCATTTCGCTAATTATTAATAAATAAGTTAATGCGAAAATTGCTAATGTGATATATTCAAGGTTCATTTTTTTAGATTGTTTTTTTAGATTGTTTTTAAAAATTTTTTAGATTAGCTTATTTTTTTATTATTAATCTTATTTTTTCATTAATAAAGTTTCTTTACTATTTTCATAATTTTTAAATATGTTTTCAGTTATTTTTTCAAAATGTGCATTTAAAATTATAATAAAATTTTTTATTATATGATAAATAAAATTCATTGTTAATAATAAAAATATTAAAGAAACTAAATAAATAATTTGAAAATTAAAAATAATAATATATTTTAATTTTTCAGATAAAGGATAAAAAATTAAAAACAATAATAAAATTTGAACTAAATCTCTTAAAATAAATTTTTCTGGGCTTGTTTCATATTTCATTTTAGGAAATCTTGTTATTATAAATGTTGAAATTATGTTAATAAAAGACCTTAAATCCTTGAAAAGAATATTCGTGCTTAAAATTAAGATAAAAGCAACTAAATAATAAAGTAAAATATCTATTCTATAAGAAACATTTAATATTGTTATAAAGGAATTTTTAAAATAATCTCTTATCCCAATAATCATTAATAAAGAACCAATTAAAATAAAGATATCACCAATTAATTTTATAGAGGAATCTTTAATTAATTCTCCATAAGTTTCAACTATGTATTTTTTTATTTTAATTATCATTTTATTATTTGATTTTTAAACTAACTTTGATTAATTTAGTTTTATAATAGTTATTATAATTATATATTAATATACTATTTCGTATATTAATTTAGTATTTAAATCTTTTCCTTATTTTTACTTTTTAAATAGTTATTGCTAAATTTTTTATTAATCTAAAAGGAAAGATTTAATAATCTCTAATTTTTAATATTTTTAATTATAATTTAATATAACATTCTAAATAATTTTCATATTTAAGTTAAAAAAAGAGGTAAAATGAAACATTTATTAGAAAGGCAGCATGATAAAAGTATAAGAAGTGTTGCTTATTATTCAATGGAAATAGGAATTGATGAAGAAATTCCAACTTATTCTGGCGGCTTAGGAATTTTAGCTGGCGATACTATAAAAACTTTTGCTGATTTGATTGTTCCTGTTGTGGCTATTTCTATAATATGCAATAAAGGCTATTTTAAGCAGGAAATTGAAAATGGCTATCAAATTGAAAAGCCAGTAGATTGGTATCCAATAAAACATATGAAATTAATGCCAGAAAGAGTTTCTGTGAAAATTCAAGGAAGAGAAGTTAAAGTAGCTGCATGGGAATATAAATTTATAGGCATAAAAGGTTTTGAAGTTCCTATATACTTTTTAGATACTAACTTGGATGAAAATTCACCAGAAGACAGAGAGATAACAGCACATTTATATGGTGGAGATTTAAAATATAGATTAAAGCAAGAAATTATTTTAGGCATTGCTGGAACAAAAATGTTAGAGGCATTAGGCTATAATAATATAAAAAAATACCATATGAATGAAGGCCATTCTGCATTTTTAACATTAGAATTATTAAGAAGAACTGAAAAAATAAATGAAACAGACATATATAAAAAATTTGATTTTCAATCAGTTAAAAAGAAATGTGTTTTTACTACACATACACCTGTTCCAGCAGGACATGACCAATTTGAAAGAGCAGATGTTGAAGAAATTTTAGGAAAAGACTTTATTGACTATGAATTATTA
>JAWBPL010000116.1:0-3023 GCA_038825025.1 Candidatus Woesearchaeota archaeon
GTTTTTATAAAAATGGTAAATTAGATGGTGAATATAAAGTTTGGTTAAATAATGGTAAATTATATAAACATAGTATTTATAAGCAAGATAAAGTTATTAAAAATATAGTTTTACCTTATCAATAGTTAAATGAGAAAGATAGATCAGAATAAAAAAAATAAATTATATTAAATAATTATAATTAAAAATTTAAAGTTATGCTAATTGTGGGATAAAATTCTATATTTATATAATTATAAGAATATCCTAACATTAAACTGGTATTATTAAAAAAATTACTATAAACAAATTGATACCCTAAAGCTATTCCAGCTCCTTTTAAGCCTATTATTCCATTCATTGATAATCCATAAAATGGTATTAATTTATCAAAACTAAAAAATTCTATTCCTAATAATAAATCAGAAATTATTTTTTTTGTTTCTTTTTCATAAGAAAGACTTCCTCCTAATTTAAAATAGGCTACTAGTGTTTCATATGGTCTTTCTTTTAATTCAGGCCGGAATTTAAAATATATAGTTTTATCAATTTTTGTTGGAGTATCTAATATTATATCATAATTATCTGTTATAGTATAATTTTTAATATCACATTTGATATTTACATAATAAATTTTTTGTTTATATTCTAGATTTGTTTTTAGACAATTAGAAATATTATCAATTTCTTTTTGTTGTAATTCTATTAATTCATGTTGTTTTACTATATACTTAGTATTTTCTTCTAATAATTGTTTAGAAGTTTCATTTAAATTTTTAGATGATCCATAAATTAATGGAAATGAAATTAATAACAAAAAAGTTTTATTCAGCATATAAAATATTTTTTAATTGATCAATAGTATTATCTTTGGATGCTGATTTAATTTCTAATTTTTCTACACTATCTGGATTTTTTGTTTGAATTTCGATATTAATAATATAATAAACACTTCCACTTTTAAAATTAATAATTTTTATAGTTATTAATATTCTTTTGCTTGGATTAATAGTTTTACTTAGTTGATAAGTAAACGCATTCCTATTATCTTCTATTTTACTATCAAAAGATGCTGGATTTTTAGTAGTACTAGTTTCAAAATTTCTAATAAGATTAACTATTTTATCCCTTATAGATTCTTCAGGTTTTAATTTAATTGTTTCTATTGGAGTAATAGTTTGTTCTTCTCTAAATAATTTTAAACCAGCGCATGATATAGTTATTACTATTAATGGTAATATAATAAGTTTATTTTTCATTTTTTAATCTCTCTATATGCTTTTTATTTCTTTCGATTAATGAATCTTTTGTTTTTTTTGTAGATTCATTTCTATTAGGTTTTATAGTTTTATCATATTCATTTATCTGTGTAGCTTTATATGATTTATTTTTTTCTTGATCATTTTTTTCTTTTTGCTCTCTTAAAGAATTAGTTTTATCTTGAAAAAAATCAATAACAAATACTTTTAAATTTTTACGATAAATAAATAAAAAAATAACTACAATACTAGTTAATATATATACAATATACTCTTTAAATATTCTAAAAAAATTTTTAATTATTTCTAAAATTTTTTTAATCATATATCATATTTATTTTTTTGTAATAAACGATTTAGCTTTACCTATTAAATCTGTTATTATATTACCTTGTGTTTCTCCTGAAAGTTTTTCTTGATTTTCACGTTTCATAAACATATAACCCAGGTAACCTACTATAACTATATATAAATAAATTATGGTATCAGTAAAACCAACATAAGTTTCTGATACTTTACCATTATCCATAATTTCAGTATTAACGCGCATTGCTAAAGTGCAAGTAATATAAGTAACATAAGAGATAAGAATCATAACCCATACAAAAAAAGTAGCCGTTAAGCTTGGTTTACCTCTTGAATCAGGAAATAAAAATTGTCTGATAATATATTGAAAAATATTTTCATATTCACTTTTTCTTCCTAAAAAGAAGTTACGAATTGCTTTATATGATCTTTTAATTTTGCCTTCTTTTTTTGGCTCTAAATTTTGGGGTTTAATTATTATTGGTTTAGCTTTACTTACTTGTTTTTTTAAAACTTTCGGAGAGCCAACTTTTATGTTAGAAATAATATTATCTTTTTTTTCTTTTTTTCTCATTAATATATTATATAATTAACTCATAAAAAATTTTTAATTTTATTTTCAGCTAAACTATGTAAATTTTTTCTTTTTAACATTGCTTTAGATAAAGAAAAATCATCTGATGCCTGTGCACTTAAAGCATTTTCAGGCTCTTTAACACCATAAGTATTATTACCAATTAAAAATGTTAATAAATCATTTTTTGATTCTTTATTAGTAAATATATCAGTGCTTTTTTGATTGGTTAATTTTATATCTGTGCCACTATTTTCAAATGCTGATATAGTTATATCAGAAGTAGGATTGGATATTGCTAATAAATAAACACATAATTTAAATTTACTATTTTTAAATTCATTAGTGCTAGTTTCAATTATTATTCTTTCATCATTTCTTTTTATTACTCTAGAAAAATTTTTATGCTCAATAACAGCTTGAAGTTTTGCCTCGCCTTCTGATTTAAGAGTTAATAATCCAGACTTATACCTTTTGTATTTACCATTTTCAACTGCAATTAATTTTTTAACTCTTGCTGGCAATTCATTAATTATTTTACCACCATATACATAGTGAATATAAAAATGAGAATGATCAGTAGTTAATAATTTAAATAAATAATAATTCCCATCTTCTTCTATAATCCATGCTTTTGTATCTTTCTTTGCCCCTTCATTTAATCGAGATAAATTTGTTCTATAATTAAGTTTATATTCCTGACTTGGTTTCTTAATAAAAATATTATCAAGATTAGATAAATCAAATTTTTCTTTTATATAATCAACACCTTCTATTAATTTTTCAACTTTTGAATCATCATTAATAGCAGTTTTTGAAGTATCTAAAAATTCCTCAAAAATAAAAGCTCTCTTCAGCAGAACTTCTTGAATTGTTTTATTAAATTTATTTTTCATTATAATTTA
>JAWBPL010000117.1:0-3009 GCA_038825025.1 Candidatus Woesearchaeota archaeon
AAAATAAATAAAAAAGCAGTTATTGAAATTCAATTTAATTGGCTTTATGTTGCAATAGTTGGCTTTGTAATTTTATTAGTATTTATAAGTATTGCAAATGGAATAAGAAAATCATCACAACAGCAATTAGAATATGAATTAACAAAATATTTTGATAATATATTAGTTGGTGTTCAAGGAATAGAAAATAGCGAACATAATATAACTTTAGCAGGTTTAGATTTAAAATTTGATGTCACAAAAACTAGAAAAGAGCAATACAATTATTACACATAAGGAAAAACAGGCATAAAGCAAGACATAAAATATGTTCCAATATTTAGTTCTGAATTAATAAAAACAACATTATTAACTAACACATTAGATTGGAATGCACCCTTTAGAGCATCTTTTTTTGTTTATATAACAAGCCCAAATAATATTTTTGTTTATGATGACGAAAAAATAAAAAATAATCTTCCAAGTAATAGCAAAAAAAAAGATTTAACAAGCTTTAAAAGTGGAAATTATAATTTCATAAAATATGTTTTATTGAATAAAGAACCAGAATCAATAAACCTGCCAGATTCAGTATCAAAATTAAAAGATTCTCAAGTTAATGCAGTAAAAATAAATTCTTTAGATTTTGGCACTATAGATTTTTATGAAAAAAAAGGAAAAAAATTTGTAAAAAAAGGTTCCTCAAATTACTATGATAAGGAAACTTTATTGGCTGCAATTTATTCAGATAACTTTAATTCATATGAATGTAATTTAAAAAAAGCAGTTTTAAGATTAAATAAAATAACAAAAACATTAATAGAAAGATCTTTAATGTTATATAATGCAGATATTTTGCAAAATTGTGATAAACAAGATTATATAAAAGCATCAGAATTATTTAAAAAACTTGAGGCAATAACAGAAGATGGAATAATTCAAGAACAGGATTTTGTTCCTGTTAAAGATGAATTAAAAAAATTAAATGAAAAATTAAACAAAATGAGTTGCCCAACAATTTATTAAACTAAAAAAATAAAAAGAAATTAAATAAAAAAAAATTAAAATATTTATGATTATATAAATGATTATAATAAAAAATTAATATAAAATAGTTAGAAAATGAAGAAAAAATCAAAAAAAGCACAATTACAATTAATGGAAAATGTATTTGTCTTAATGATTGTTTTTATAATATTATTTTTTGCATTTATTTTTTTTATAGGTTTCCAAAGACAGCAAATAGCACAAAAAGATTTAGAATTCAAGCAATTAGAATTAATAAAAAAAACACAATTCTTTAATTTCTTAATAGAAATGCAATGTTCTGATAATAATCAATTCAAATCAAATTGTTATGATATACTAAAAATAGAATCTTTTAAAAAAATCTTGGAAAAAGAAAAATTTTATTATGAGCCTTTGTTTGGAAATATTAAAATAACCATAAAAAAATATGAGCCAAGCCCAGATTGTTATGATTGCAAAACAACAAGATGGCTTCAGGAATGGATTGTTTATGACAATCCAAAAAAAGAAAGCAAAGGATTTTTAGAAATCCAAATGCCTGTTTTATTATTAGATAATGTAAATGATAATTCCCATTTTGGTGTTTTATTTTTGAGAATTTATGAATAATTTTATCAAATATAAAAAAATTAATTATACATTGTAGAAAAAGGAAAAAAGAAAAAAAACTAAAATGAAAAAAGCCCAAACAGAAATAATTGGTTTAGTTATTATAGTTATTTTATTAATTATTGGAGCTATATTTTTAGTCAGTTTTAACTCAAACAAAAAAAAAATAAATTCTCAAAGCACATTAGATCCAAAATTAGCTGACAATTTTTTATATGCTATTTTAAATACAAAAACAGAAAAAAATCTTTTAGTTATTGATGTTATTAAAGATTGTTATCAAAACAAGCATGATTTATGTGGAACAACAACAACAGCAGATTGTTGTGCTTATGCAGAACAAACAATAAAAAATGCATTAGAAGCAACATTAGGGAATTGGTCAAGATCCTATAGATTATATATAAGAAGAGACAATGAAAAAAGAATAAATGATTTGCCAGAAAATTCAAAATGTCAAGGAAAGTTTATTGAAAAAGAGCAATCTGGAATTTATTATATTCCTCCGCCGCCTTTAATAATTGTTACATTAGATATATGCAAAACTTAGTTATTTTTTAAATAATCTCTTTTTATGCTTTTCTTTTATCTTTTCAAAAATTTTCTCAAGATCAAAAGAAAAATTTAATTTTTCAAAAAATTTTTTTAAATTTTCCAAATCTCTTTTTAAATATTCAAAGCCATTAGGATCATCTAAGCTTGTTGATTGTGAAAAATCAATAAAATAAGGCTCATCATTCAAATTTAAAATATTAAATTCTGACAAATCGCCATGAACCAAATTAACATTTGCTAATTTTTCTACAAATTCCAAAACCTTTTTGCAAAAATAATCTTTTTTTTTAGGATAATTATCTTTTAATTGTTGTGCAGGCATGTTATTCCCAATAGATTCCATAACAATAACATTATTAGAAAAAGCAATTGGCTTAGGAACATTTATTACTTCTCTTGCTGTTAATAAATTTTTATATTCTCTTTGAACCCATTTAAAAATAACAATTCTTCTCTTGTTTTTTATATCCATAAATCTAGGATCAGATTTTATATAATAATACATTTTATTAAAATTACAAGAAGCAAGCCTGTAAATCTTTACTATAACATAATCCTCTCTTGTTTCAGATAAAAAAATATTAGCCTCTTTTCCTATTTTTACAGGCTGTATTAAATCATCAAAATGGCCTTGAGAACTTAATTTAAATAAAGTATTTAAAGTAAATTCATCAAAAACATTTTTATAAATTTTGAATTTTTCTTTGCTTTGATTAGTCATTAAAAATAATAAAATTAAAAAGATTTATAAATATTCATATAAATTAATTAAGATAAATTAATTAAATTATTAATTTAATATATTAAAAATTGCCCTATTGCAATCTAGGATAAGGG
>JAWBPL010000118.1:0-3007 GCA_038825025.1 Candidatus Woesearchaeota archaeon
AAATGTTTTGTTTTTAACAATTAGTATAGAAAAAAGTATATTGGAAAGCCTATTTAAAATAGAGATTTCTCTCAAAATATTTATAAAGTAAATCTTTTTTCAATAATTAAGTAATTATTAAATAACTAAGAATTAATTTGTTTAATTTTATAGCGGGGTAGGGCAGCTAGGAGTGCCCGTTGGGCTCATAACCCAAAGGTCGGAAGTTCAAATCTTTCCCCCGCTATTTTTTATGTTTTATTATTTTTTTAAAGTTGATTTAGCAGTTGATTTAGCTACATTTTTTCGGAGCAAAAATATTTTTTTGATTAAACTTTTTAAAAAAAAGTTTAGTGAGAATCTTTCCCCCGCTATTTTTTTTCTTTTTTTCTGTTTTTATTGTAATGATAACAAAAATTATTTACATAAAATTTTAAAAGAAAATAACATTGCAAAAAAAAAACAAAAACAAACAAAAAAGAAGAAAATGAATTAGGTATGAAAAAAAAAATAATTTAAGTTTAGTTCATATTGATTAAAATTAAATAATTTAAATAAATAGATATGTGCTTTATTGATGGTGCAAACGATATTATTTTATATCAAATAGAACTATTAATCTAGATACATTAATCTGAATACCTATAAAAAACATCCTAATTTAAATTAAAAAATTCTTACTGAAATGTTTCTTTAACTAGAAAAACTAATTAAAAAGTATATTAAAATAATTAGGGAATAGCACATGTCAAAAATTTAATAGTAAATTATTTAAATTAGTTATCATTCAAAATTAGTAAAAATTATTTATTACTATAAAATTTAAATATAAATTATATTTACAAATATTAAATTAAAAAAAAATTTTAGAAAATTAGAAAAAATTTTACTTTAGTATTTTTATAAATTAAAAGTTTATTGGGAGGGGTAAAATGAAATTAAATAAAATAATTTTATTTGTTATGTTTGTTTCTTTAGTTTTGGCATCTTGCACTAATTATGAATATAAAAACGAAACAAAAACAAATGAAAGTAATACTATAGAAAATTTGAATGTTACTATAAACAGCGAAAAATCAAATGAAATAACTGGAAATATTGTAGATGTAAATAAAGATAATGAAAAGGTAGAAGTAACAAATGAAACACTTGTTGAGAATAAAAATGAAAAAAATGAATCAGAAAAAACTTTAGTATTTAAAGAAGGCGATATTGTTGATTTAAATCCATATGTTCATGATTTTGATGGCGATAATGTTGTTTTAGGATTTAGTTATCCTTTTGATGAAACAGGAAAATGGCAAACTAAAAAAGGAGATGCTGGCTTTTATTCAGTAATTGTAACTGCAACAGATAAAAAAAATTCTTTAGTAATGAAAAATTTTGTTTTTAAGGTTGTAGTAAAAAATAAAACACCTTTAATACAAATAAAAGATGTTTTAGAATATAAAGAAGGGGATTTAATTGTATTAGAGCCTGTTGTTTTTGATGAAGATGATTCTGAAGTTTTTGTCACTTATTCAGGCTGGATGACTTCAAAAATGTATCAAACAACTTATGAAGATGCTGGCTCATATGAAGTTGTAATTAAAGCTGATGATGGTAAAGATGCTGTTGAGAAAAAAATAAATATTGTTGTTAAAGATGTAAATAGAGAGCCAATTATTGAGTTAGAAAAAGAAAAATATGAAATCACAGAAGGCGATATTTTAGAAATAAAAGCAACAGCAAAAGACCCAGATAATGATAAAGTTGATTTAAAATTCGGTTATCCTTTATCTGAAAGTGGAAAATGGGAAACTAAAAAAGGCGATATAGGAAAATATTTATTAAAAGTAACAGCAAGCGATGGCTTTAACGAAGTTAAAAAAGAAATTGAAGTTAATATTTTAAAAAAGAATGAGCCACCTGTAATAAACGAAGTTAAAGTTATTCCAGAATTTGTTGAATTAAAACAACCAGGAGAAGAAGTAAATGTAAGAATTAAAGTAGATGCAGTTGATTCAAATAATGATGAATTAAATTATACATTTACAGGAGACATGGACTCTAAAGAAAGAACATTTAAATATGGTGAAAAAGGAGGCTTGAAAAAAGTTTTAGTAACAGTTAGTGATGGCTTATTAAATGTTTCAAAAGAAATTACTTTTGAAGTAAATAATTGGCCTTGCTTTGACTGCCAAAATTTGGTAAAATAAAAAGATTTTAATTTTTTTCTTTTATTTTTATAATCTTTATATTATTTTTTATAGTTTCTAATTAAAAAGTTTTTATTAAATAATTATAGATGAAAAAGTAAAAAAATTTTAATTATTTAACAACTAAATTAGTATTCTTCATCATCTAAATCTTCTGCATCTTCGTCATAATCTTCTTCTGAATCATCATAATCTTCGTCGTAGTCTTCATCAGAGTCATCATAATCTTCATCATAATCTTCGTCAGAGTCATCAAAGTCTTCATCTACTTCTTCAAAATCTTCGTCTTCATAATCTTCTTCATTTCTTGCCATTTTATTACCTCCTACCACACATATTAAATGAGATTTTAGTAAAATTAAAGGTATTTAAAGTTTTTGTTTTTAATAGGTTTTGTAATAGAAATTTTATTCTTTATTTAAATAATAATAAAATATAACTTCAAAGTAAAAATAATTTTTAATTAAACTATTAAAACTATGCTAATTATATAGCTTAAATTGGCATTATTTTGTTTTCTAGAATTATTAAAATCTTCTTTTTAGAAATATTGTGTATAATTATTTTTGCTATCACTAATTTATTTTTTTACATGATTTTTAAAATACATTTCCTCTTATTACTATTTTTATTAAAAAATCAAGAAGACAAAATTAAATAAAAAAAATAAATAAAACTAAATAAAAATAATAGTAAATGAACTATCTACACTTATTTTAATATATATTTTGAATTTTTGAAAATTTTTTTAAACTTTTTTTCTTTTTTATTTTTAATGAATATTAATTTTAAAAAAGATTTAAATAATATTTCAGCTTATGATTTTTCTA
>JAWBPL010000119.1:0-2986 GCA_038825025.1 Candidatus Woesearchaeota archaeon
AGATGTAACAGAAGTAACAGTTAGAAATTCCTATAAAGAATTAATTGACAATTTAGACTTTTTAAGCAATGAAATTGAAAAATTAAAGGGAGAAATTTAATTTTTTTTTAATATTATCTTTTTAAATTAATAATAATTATATTTTAAAAATATTTTTAGATAATACTTCAATCTTTATTATCTTTTTATTTATTTTTTTTCTTATTTAAAACTTGACAGAAGTTTATTAGTATCTTCTTCGTTTATTTTTTTTCCTGAAACTATAGAATCTGGAAACTCGATTCTAAAATTTTTTAAATCAAATCTTTCTTCTATATATTTGACATTTTCTAGAATATAATAACCAATTTTTTCATTTTTATCTTTTCGTATAAGATCTTCTACTGAAGATAACGAAGCCTCACCCATTTTAGAACCATATTTATTCCATAAAATATCAATTTTATCAGAGCCTATTAATTTTACAATGCCATAGCCTCTTATATATCTAGGTTTTGTTCCTTTTACAAGAAAAAAAAAAGGCATACCAATTGGAAGATTGACTGGAAAAGATGCTCGCCTCCAAAAGACAACTTCTTTATGATTATTACTTTTATTAAAGCTAAACCAGTTTTGATCTGTAATTCCAATATATCCTACATACATAATAATTCTTATTTAAAAAGATTATTTAAATTTTTTGAAAAAAATCTTAATCTTTTTATAAAATTGATTAATAATTATAAAGAATTTTTAAAATTACTAATTTATAATATTTTTTTTATTTTAAATTACAACAAATTAAACTTTTCAACAATTGTTTTTGAAAATCCTGTTAATTCACTTGGATTTAAAGTAAATATTTGATACATTATATAAATAATATAAAAAATTACTAAAAGGCTTATTATTAAAGATAAATAAGCTAATATTTTTCCATTATAATTATTTTTATTTACATAATCTAAAACAGACATAGAAATGCCTAACCCAATTAAAGGAATAGGTGATAATAACAGAGCAACAATAACCCAATAACTAAAAACTTTTTTTGGTTTTTCTTCAATAATATTTACTTTTTTCTCTTCTAAAATTGGTGGCTTTGTGAATAAATCATTGTTTGTATTTGTTGATAGGCTTTGATTAGTTATTTGATTATTTGTATTGCTATTTTTTATATTATTATCTTTTATTATGTTTGTTATATTGTTATTATTTTGTTCATTAATATTATTTATTTGTTCTTTATTATTATTTATATCAGCTTCTTTTACTTTTGGAACAACAAAATCAGCTTGATAGATTGCTTCATTAATTACATCTTCTGGCCAGTTGCTTTTTTTTAAAATCTCAATAATCTTAGAATCAGGAATATTGCTTTTTCTACATTTAATTATATAATCTTTAATCCCAGTTATAATTTCCATAATATTATTTAATAAAAATACCTATTTATAGGTTTCTATTTTTTATTAATTTATATTTTATTAATTTATAAATTCTTTAATTATATATCTTTAAATAAATAATTTTATTTTTTTATAAAAAACTTTTAAATAAGAAAAATTTAATAATCTTTAAAAAATAATTTAAATTGAAAATGATTAAAAAATTAAAGCATAAAATAACAAAAAGGCAATCAAATTTGATTTCTTTTTTAAAAAACAATAGTGATAATTTATCATTAAAAAAACAGCATCAATTATATGGCTCTATCAAAGAATTAGAAAATATTAAAAACTATTTGGAAAAAATTGAAAAGGATATAAATAAAAATTAATAACTCTAAATAAAAGTTAATAACTCTAAATAAAAGTTAATAACTCTAAATAAAAGTTAATAACTCTAAATAAAAGTTAGTATCTTTTCTTCAAGCAAACTTATATAAAGAAAAACATTTTTTTTAAAAAAGGTGATAAAATGCCAATAGAATTAAATAATGAAAATTTTGAAAATGAAGTTTTAAAAGCAGAAAGAGTTATTGTTGATTTTTGGGCTCCTTGGTGCGGTCCTTGTAAAATATTAGGACCAAGGTTTGAGGAACTTTCAAAAGAAATGCCAAATGTTAAATTTTGCAAAGTAAATGTAGATGAAAACCAAGATTTAGCTGATAAATATCAAATAATGAGCATTCCTACATTATTAATGTTTGAAAAAGGGCAACAAAAAGGAACAATTATAGGTGCAATGTCAAAAGATGCAATGAAAGAAAAAATAAAAATGACTTTTAATATATAGTTATTTTATATTTTTATTATTTTTTTTAATTTTTTTAGAAAAAACCTTTTATATTTTCATTACAATATAAGCATTTATTATTTTTTATTTTATTTTCCAGAATTAGAAAACCATTTCTTTGTATTAATAATTTTGAGCATTTTGGGCAATATGTGTTTTCATATTTATGTCCAGGAATATTGCCAATATAAATGTAATTTAAGCCTGCTTTTTTTCCTATTTCATAGGCTTTTTCTAATATTTTTTGTGATGTAAAAGATTTATCGTTCATTAAATAATCTGGATGGAATCTTGAAATATGCCATGGAATGTTTTTATCAATAGAGGCAATAAATTCTGCAATTTTTTTTAATTCTTCATCTGAGTCATTTTCATCAGGAATTATTAATGTTGTAATTTCAACCCAGATATTTTTTTCATGATAATATTTAATTGAATCTAATACTGGCTGTAATTTTGCACCACATACTTTTTTATAAAAATCATCGCTAAATGCTTTTAGGTCTATGTTGATTGCATCTAAATAAGGCTTTATTTTATCAATTGGCTCTTTATTAATGTAGCCATTTGAAACAAAAACTGTTTTTAAGTTATTTTTTTTTGCTAAAACACAGACATCATAAGCATATTCATAAAAAATACTTGGCTCATTATATGTTAGTGCTATGCTTTTTGCATTTAACTTTAAAGCTTCTTGAATTATTTGATCTGGTGTTTTTTCATAACCAATTATTTGAGCATCTTTGCCTTTTGAAATTTGGCTAATATC
>JAWBPL010000120.1:0-2982 GCA_038825025.1 Candidatus Woesearchaeota archaeon
ATGCTAAAAAAGTATTTTGTATTATTGATTTTGCCTTCCTTTCTGTTGTTCCTGAATAAATATTAATAATTATCCTTGCCAATATTTTTGAAATTTTCTTTAAATTGTAATAACTTAAAAAAATCATTATAATTAAAAAAATAAAATAAACAAAATATATAATAATGCTTAAAAATTTAAAATTATTTAATAGATTTATACTTATATATTCAAGTGGTAGTTTTTGTAATAATATAAATGAAAAAATCACTATCATAATTTTTAAAAAGAATTTTAATATATGCTCTTTTAATTCTTTTGTAATCATATTATCATTATCAATTTCATCTGATAATAGCCTGACAAAATTTGAAAAGCTTCTTGGCTTATGGTTTATGTTTGAGTTTGTTGTTATTAACAAATCAGTCATTTTTTCATAATAGCTTATTGTTAAAGACATTATAATTGCAGTAATAAATATTAAAAAAGCTGAAATTGAAACTAAATCAATGCCATAATTTAATTTTGTTGCACTCTGTGCAATTAATAATGAAAATTCGCCAATTGAAACCATTGCTAAACTTGAAAATATTGTTTGTTGCCTTTTAAAATTAGCAAATAAATAAGTTGTTAAGCCAACAGCAATAAACCTTGAAATTATTATAATTAATGTTAAAATTAATAGTAAAAAGAAATTTTCAATTATTACTTTATAATTAACCATTGTTCCTATTGATATAAAAAAAAGAGAAGTAAATGTTAATGTATATGGCTTTATAGCATGCTCAAATAATTTCGCATCTGATAATGAAGCAATAATGCTGCCAGCTAAAAAAGCTCCTGTTGCTGCTTGCAATCCTAATGCATATGCTAAATAACTAAAACCTGCACAAATGCCTAATGCAATAAAAGTAACAATTTCCTCATTGCCGTCTTTTAATAATTTAGGAATTATAATTTTTGCTACTTTCAGCATGATTAAATAAACAAAAGTTAGAACACTTAAAGCAATTATTAATTTTTCAAAAACACTTAATATGTTTAAAGAGCTTTTTGCACTTGATAAAAATGTCATTACAACAACAGCAAACAAATCTTCAATTAATAAAACACCGATCAATAATGGCATTTCCTCTCTTTCATATAATTCTTTTGCTTCTAAAACTTTTACAATTACAACAGTGCTTGAAACTGAAAACATAATTCCAATCAATAATGCAACATTTGAATTTATTCCAAAAAATAATAAAAGTTCATAAATTAAAAAAAATATAATACCAATTTTAAGTATGCCAACCATTATTGCTTTAAAACCTATTTTTATTAATTTTGGAATAACAAATTCCAAGCCGATAACAAAGAGCAATAAAATGCTTCCTAGTTCAGCCATCATTTCTATTATATTAGTGTCTTTTACAAAATTAAACATGTATGGGCCTATTAATGAGCCTATTAGTAATAATCCTATAACTGGCGGCTGCTTTAATTTTGCAGCTATAACACCACCTATTATTGCAAATAAAAATAATATTCCTAAACTCATTAGTTCTTGCTCTAACATAATATCCCCAAAAACTTTGTATATTTAATATACTTTTTTGTATACTATTTTATTTTTAATTATATTAGAATACCTTTCTTGTTTATAAATATTTTGTTTTTTATTATTTATTAAATTACAACTGGAAAAGCTATATTTTTTAAATATAGAAAAGTTTAAAATAACTAAAAAAAATTAAAATTTTGAAAATTGATAAACAATAAGCAAAAAATAAAAGAGCATTACACAAAATTAGCAAAAAAATATCTTGATACTAAAAAGGTTCTAATTATTTTTATTGTTCTTGTTTTTATCTTGATGTTTTCAAAGGCATTTAAGGGAATTTTATTATTAATTATTTTTATTCCATTAGTTCAATATTCAATTAGATTAACAAAATTTGTTCCATATGTAACTTTAGAAACATACACAGGAAGTGCAATTCTGATGGCTTATATTTATGGGCCGTTGGCTGGATCATTAACAGCATTGTTTTTAGGAATTTATGGTTATTTTATTAATGGAATAACTAAATTTTTGGCTTTATTAAATGTTTTTGTTGCTACTTTTACTGGATTCTTAATTGGTTTTTTAATTCAGCATAAAATATTAAATTTTGGATTTACAACAACATTTATTATTGCGATTATAATTAATAATATTATCTCTTATTTTGTATTTTTAATTGATCCAGACCAGATACAGAACATAACTTATAGAGTTACACATACTTTATGGAATTGCTTTATTTCCCAAATGTTTTTTTCTCTTTTGTATTATATTTATAATTTACTTTAAATAAATTCAATTTTAAAAAGAAAAATAGATTAAATTTTTTTTGAAAAAATAAAAAATTATTAAATTATTTATTTGTTCCTATATCAGCTAAATTAATTTCATCATATAATGTTCTTAATAAATTATGTATTGTTTCTTTTTCTTTGTTATTAATGAAATTTGTGCTGTAATATTTGTCTCTTACTTGATTGTAAAATATTTTTGCATCGTTTATTCTGTTGTTTTTTAATAAATCTTTGCAAGTGTCAATCATTTCATAAAGAACTTGAACATTTGTTTTTTTTTCATCAAAAGTGGTTGATTTAATATTCTTTGTAAAATTTATGTCATCTATATTAATTCCTGAATTTTTTACTAATCCTAGTTGCTCATGCAAATACTGCTCAAATTCATCATCAACTAATTTATCTTTTTGTGCCTCAATTATATTTTTTTCATATTCTATTGCAACTTCTTTTTTATCAACTAATTTTTCTTTCTTTTTAAATTGGCTTTCTTTTAATTCAATCTCTTTTTCTTTTAATTCTAGTTTTTTTCTTTTTTCTTCTAAATTTTTCAATATTTCTTTTTCATGGCTTTCTAAAGTATCTAATTTTTTTATGTATTCTGATTCCCTTTTTATTAAGTCTTATTCTTTTTCTTTTAAAATTAAATCTTGTTTTTCC
>JAWBPL010000121.1:0-2912 GCA_038825025.1 Candidatus Woesearchaeota archaeon
TTTCAATATAAAAAACTATTTTCGGATTATTTTGCTCTGATTTTAAAAAAACAAATTTAATTTTATAAGGGTTATTGGCAATATTTGTATTATTTATAATTAATTTTTTTTCATCAATATTAAAAATAGTTAAATCGTCTATATAAATTAAATAATTCTCAGTATCTGAAGCGGATATTACTTCAACATAATCATCAAAAATATTTTGAAACTGGCTATTTAGTTCATTAGAATTATATTCAATAGATTCTTGCTGTGCAATTGTAATTAAATTTAAAATAAAGGTAATTAAAATAAAAACAAAATTAAAAAATAATTTTTTTTTTGTGTTTTCATTTTTTATTTTTTTATAATTCATATTTAACACCAAATCTATAACTAAAATATTTATTTTGCAAGCCTTTATCGTCAATTATCTCATAAATCCATGTTGTTGAATCTATTTTTATTATATTTACTTTGTAAGATTGTTTTTCAAATTCATTTAAATTAAGCCATTCATCATTGTTAAAATTTAAAATAAAGTTTTTTACTGAATTTAAAATAGAGCTTAAATTCGTTTCAATGTTAAAATAATATTCTTTTAATTTTAATTTTTTTCCTTGAAAAATAACTTCGTCTCCAAAATTTACCTTTATATTTAGTTCTTTTTCTGTTAAAATTGTTTTTACTTCTGGCTCATTTTTATCTACAATTTTTAAATTTTCTTTTTCTATGCAATCATTTAAAACAAATTTTAAATTTTCAGAAATTGAATTTTCAATATCTTTTTTATCAGGAAGATATTTTTCGCCTTTATAATAAAAATAAGCAATTCTCGTGCTTTTTGAAGCAATATAATTTTTAGGCTTCAATGTTCCTTGCTGCCCTATTTTTTCTATTAAAGAGAGTGTATTTGAATAAACACAATTTTCTATTATGTTTTTTATTTGAGAATTTAATATTTCATTATTTATGTCAATGTTTGTTATGTTTTTTTTTGTTGTTGTTTTTTTCACATTAAAAATATTATATGAAAGATAAACAAACAATATTAATAAAATAAAGCCTATTATTAAAAACAAGGTAAGTTGAGATTTTTTATTAAATTTTTTTTTATTAAATTTTTTATTGAATAAAGCCATTTTCTAAAATTTTGAAAAGTTTTTATAATTTGATATTATTTTGTTTTATTTATAATGAGTTTATATTATTTTAATTAAATCAAAATATTTTGTAAAATAACTTTTATTAAATGTTTCTTTAATTAGGTCATATAAAGTTTTTTTTATTTCTATTTTTGCAAAAAGCCTTTTGTTTTTTATATATACTTTTTTATGCTTTTTCTTGAAATTTTCACAATCAAACTTAAATTCAATACTTGGGCCTGTAAGCTCAATTTCTTTTGGCAAATTAAGTTTATTAACAGATAATATAACTAAAATAAAATCTATTTCATTATTTGATTCTTTTTTTTTGAAAATATTTTCTTCTAAAAAATAGTTAAAAAAAATGTTTTCTTCTAAAATATTTATTTTATATTTTAATAAGTCATTTTTTATTAAATTAATTATTTTTTTAATTTTACAGCCGAGAATATCTTTGTTTTCTGTTGTTTGAATATTTTTTTCTAATAAATTTTTTTCTAATAAATTATTATTTTTTTTATTAATTTGAATTTTTTTATTAAAAGGAGTATTATTTTTAATATTATCAAATTTTTTAACATTAAATTGAAGTATTATGCTATTTTTATTCTTTTTTAATATTTTTTCTGGGGTTTTTGTTTCAAAGAATTTTTTTTCTGGATTTTTTAAAAAATCTATTGATTTTTCTATAAAGAGATTAAATTTTTCATAAGAAAGGCCGGCAGATGCATTTCTTGTTTTTAAAATTGGATCTATGATAATTAAAGGGCTTTGCAACTTTGACTTATTTAAATTGAAGATTACTTCTTTTTTATTTTTGTAATACTTTTCTATATCTATTATAATGGGCTTTTCTTGATTTTTCCATTTTTTTGCTTGTATTAATAGATTTAAAAAAGAGCCATATTTTATTATTAATATATCAACAATATGACCAGAAAATCCTCTTATAAAAGATTCTGCACCATAGACATTTATTGCTTTCATAAACTTTTTTGTTAGCCTAATTTCATTTTCTTGATTTTTTTTTAAATTTTTTTTAACCCAAGAAACATGTAAATAACTCATGTCTGTTATGTTTAATATTTCATTAGGATTTTTAAATTCTAAAATAGGGACAAACTCGTATAAATAATCATCTTTCAAGACATGAAAATAATCTCTAGAGCCATGTATTTTTTTATAGTTAATATTATTTTTTATTAAGAAGTTTTCAAAAATTTTTGAGATTTCATTATTTTTATATGAAAAATTAAATTTAACAAAAACATCAATGTCAAAATCGTCTTTTAAAAAAGTATTTTTTGCTATACTGCCGCCAGGAATGCAAGAAGCATTTATTTTTTCTTTTTTCAAGTTTTCATTTAAATTTGACAAAAATAAAATTACTTTATCAACAATTGCAAGATTAGGCTTTATTTCTTTTTTTACTTCATCTAAAATTTTTATAATCTTAGTTGATTTAGAATTGTTTTTTTTATGGGAAGTATATTCTTTATTAGATGTATTTTCTTTATTGGATTTATTTATAGAGACCATTATTAAAATATAATAATTGTCCTTTTAAAAAGATTTTTATATTAATCTGATATATTTTTAATTAATGTTAAATTTTTTTTCAGGATTGATAAAAAACAAGATAATAATTGCTGTTATTTTGTCTTACATATTAACAAGCATTTTAAAAATATTTTTTAATTTTATAAAAACAAAAAGAATTGATTTTAAATTGTTTTTTAAAACAGGCGGAATGCCAAGCTCTCATAGCTCAAGTGTTTCTGCAAT
>JAWBPL010000122.1:0-2911 GCA_038825025.1 Candidatus Woesearchaeota archaeon
GTTTTCTGAATCTGATTCACCAACACCTATTAAAGCAACACATCCTGATCCCATTATTGCTCTTATGTCTGCAAAATCCAAATTTACTAAGCCTGTTTTTGTTACAAGTTCTGCAATTCCTTTTACTGCATTTGTTAAGATTTCGTCTGCAACTTTAAAAGCTGTATGCAAAGGCAAATCAGGAGCTAATTCCAATAATTTATCATTAGGAATTACAATTAAAGTATCAACATTTTTTTCTAATTTTTCTAAACCAAGAACAGCATTTTCATATCTTCTATTGCCTTCCATTGAAAATGGCATTGTAACTATGCCAACAACTAATGAACCTAATTTTTTTGCAACTTCAGCAACAACAGGAGCTGAGCCTGTTCCTGTTCCACCTCCTAAACCGCATGTAATAAAAACCATATCTGCTCCTTGCAAAGCATTTTTTATTTCTGATTCTTGTTCTCTTGCTGCTTCTTCACCTATTTTTGGAATGCTTCCTGCTCCTAATCCTTTAGTTAATTCCTTGCCAATTAAAATTTTTTTATCTGCTGCAGTATATAGTAAATCTTGTGCATCTGTATTTACTGCAATTGTTTCTGCTCCTGTAACACCAACTTCTGTAATTCTGTTTATTGTGTTATTACCGCCGCCACCACAACCTACAACTTTGATTGTTGCTCTTTGTTTCGCTAATAATTCTTCTAATTCTTTATCAACAGCACTTTGCTTCATATTCTCTAGAGAAACTCCTTTTGGAGATAATTTTGCTCTTTCAGCACTTGCTTTTAATATACTATCCATTTGTCCCCACTCCCTTGTTTTTTTGAAATATTAATTCAATATCTTAAAAAGATTTTTTTACTATTTACAAAATTTTAGTATTTTTAAACTTTTATTATTTTTATGTATTCTTGTATTTCTTAATCAATTTTTTTTTAATAGTTATAAAGGATAAATCAATATTTAAAAAAACATAAACAAATATATAATCACTTAAATGTAGTATATAAATTTAATTATATCAAAAGTATATAAAGTAATATTTATTTATTAAATAAATTAAAAACATATATAAAAATTATTCTAAAAAAATTTAAATAGTGCTTATTTTTATAATATATGTATGAATAAAAAAATAAATATTAACAAAAAAGCTATGGAAATATCGCCTTCAAGTTTGGCTATTGTTATTGTTTTATTGCTTATTGTTCTTTTAATTATGCTTTTTATATTTGGAAAAAACAGCAAAGACTTTATAAGTTTTAGCGATGATATCTGGAAACAAGGAAAAAACGAAAAATGTGTAAGCCCTATTTTGCAGAGATATTGTGGAAATTGCCCAGACAAATATACTGAAAAAGGTGTTGTTAATCCTCCTGAGAACGGCTGGAGTGATTGTAGCTCAGATTGTGTAGAATGTGTCAGAGAGAATATTTAAAAATATTAAAACATAAAATATATTAAATATATTAAAATATAATTATCTTATTATTTATTTTATTATAATTATTTTTAAGTTAGATTTATAAATTTAAATCATTTTTATTTTGATAATTATATTATTAGTTCAAAATAGAAAATTATTATTTTAAAAATTAAAAATATAAGAGGGGGATAAAATGAAATTAATTTTAGCTGATTCAAAAACATTAAAAGACAGTGTTTCAATTATTTCTGATTTAGTAAGCGAGGCAAAATTTCATATAACAAAAACATCTATTGATTTAATTGCAATGGATGCTGCTAATGTTGCAATGGTTATTTTTAAATTATTGAATACAAGTTTTACAGAATATAATGTTGAAAAAGACATGAAAATTGCCCTAAATTTAAACAATTTAAAAGATATTTTAAAAAGAGCAGGCAGCAATGATAATGTAGAAATGGAAGTAGTTGATAATAAATTTAAAATTGTTTTGAAATCAAACACAACAAGAACTTTTTATTTGCCTATAATTGATTTAGATGAAAAAGAGCAAAAAGAACCTGCTTTGAATTTTCCCTTATCTATAAAAATGAATACTAGTGCTTTAAATGATGCTATTGAAGATGCATCAAGCATAAAAGCAGAATCTGTCAAATTTTTATGTGATAAAAATAAATTTTCAATACATGCTGAAAGCGATTTATCTCAAGTAAAAATAGAAATTCCAGCAGATGAAAACACATTGATTACAAAAGACGGGGAAGATGTTGTTAAAGCAAAATTTTCAATAGAATACTTAAAAAAGATGATACAAGGAAGCAAAGTTGCTAATGAAGTTTTAGTAAGATTTAATAATGATTATCCATTAAGATTAGAATATAGAGCAACTGACAAATTAATGTTGGCTTTTGTTTTAGCTCCAAGAGTGGATAATGACTAATTAGAGATATAAACAAAAAAATTTATTATCTTATTTTTATAATTTAAAAAAAATTTATATATGCTCTAGAAATATAAATACTTATGAAAAATATAATAATAAATACAACAATCAAAAAAATAATTTTTCTAATAATTTTGCTTTTTTTTTTCCAATATTGTTTTTGCTTCTTATGACTTTGATCTTGTTAAGAAAAATCCAAATATCAAAATATTAAGATGTGCAATTCCTTCACCTCTTAAAGTAACTAACGGAGAACTTTATTTTAGAACACAATGCAATGACGGAGCTACTGTAACTGTTACAATAGAAGGAGACTATTTGCCAAAAGAAAAATATTTAGAAGGCACATTTACATATGATGTCCGCTCTACTTTAAAACAAGCAAAAGGTGGAACTAAAACTTATTACACAACAGATATATGCCATTTTAAAACCGCTCAAATTGATGAAACAACAGAATTTATTGGAATTGCTCCTACTAAAAATTGCATAGAAACAAGTAATTTAAATGGGGAAGATGCTTCTAGATCCATAGGTGGATTTAATTTAGG
>JAWBPL010000123.1:0-2887 GCA_038825025.1 Candidatus Woesearchaeota archaeon
CGAAAACCTTAATTTTGCTTATAATAATAAAATTTTTATTGACTTATTTGGCGACAAGCAATAAAATAATAATTTATTATTTTACGATTTAAATTGGCGAATTCTAAATAGAGTATATTACAAAAAACTATTTAAAGTTTTTGTTAGATAGAAATATATTTTTAATTATATATGTTTTAAAATATACTCTTAAACCCAAAATTTGAAATAAAAAAAAACACAAAGACAGGTGGGGAGCATGGAAGAATTTGAAGGTTTGGCTAGTCAAGCCACAATAAAAGTTATCGGCTCTGGTGGAGCTGGCAACAATATGGTAAATTGGCTTTACCAAAAAGGCATTAAAGGTGCTGAAATTATAGCATGTAACACTGATCAGCAGCATTTAAGCATAATTGAAGCTGATAGAAAATTCTTGATTGGAAAGGACACAACAAGAGGCTTAGGCTGTGGCGGTTTTCCTGAAAAAGGTGCAGAATCAGCAAGAGAGCAATTAAATGAAATTAAAGAAGCTTTGAAAGGAAGTGATATGGTTTTTGTTTGTGCTGGAATGGGTGGCGGCACAGGAACAGGCTCTGCTCCAGTAATTGCAGAAGTTGCAAAAAGCAATGGAGCTATTGTTATTGGAACAGTAACAATGCCTTTTAAAATTGAAAGAGCAAGGGTTGATAAAGCAGAATATGGCTTAAATCAATTAAGACAAAATTGTGATACTGTTATTGTTATTGATAATAATAGATTAGTGCAAATTGCTGGAAATTTACCAATAAGACAAGCTTTTGCAGTTGCTAATGAATTAATTGCAACAATGATAAAAGGAATTGTTGAAACTATTGCATTGCCTTCTTTAGTAAATTTAGATTATGCAGATGTTAAAGCAATAATGACAAATGGAGGTGTTGCAGCAATTGGTGTTGGTGCTTCTGATACAAACAATAGAATTGAAGAAGCTGTAAAAGGTGCATTAAGCAATCCTTTATTGGATATTAATTATGAAGGAGCAACCGGAGCATTAATCCATGTAACAGGCGGCCCTGATTTAACATTAGAAGAAATAAACAGAGTAGGTGAATTAGTTACTGAAAGTTTAGATGATGATGCAAATGTTATTTGGGGAGCAAGAGTTTTAGATGATATGAAAGGAAAAGTAACAGTTATGACAATAGTAACAGGAGTCAAAAGTCCATGGATAATTGGAAAAAATGAAAGCCCAAAAAAATTAAAAGAATATGCCGATGATTTGGGAATTGAAATAATAAAATAAAAACAAATAAAATTTTTTAATTTAAATTTTTTATTTTGGCAAGCTCATAATCACCATGTCTTGTGGTGTGCCTTCTTGCCTCTATCTGTAATCACCCCCAAAAACTTTTATGGATAGAGGCATTTTATTTTTATTAAAAAGAAAAACAAAAAATTTATTTAAATAAAATAATTTAATCTATAAATGACTTTATTTTTTATTGGCTTAGGCTTGGACAATGAAAAAGATATTTCAATAAAAGGTTTTGATGCTATAAAAAAAAGCGATTATGTTTTTTTAGAAGACTATACTTCTATGTTAAATTGTTCTGTTAAGGAATTGGAAAAGTTTTATGAAAAAAAAATAATTTTGGCTGATAGAAAATTAGTTGAGCAGAATAGTGATTTTATTTTAGACAAGGCAATAAAAAAAAATGTTGCTTTTTTAATTATTGGAGATGTTTTTTCTGCAACAACTCATGTTGATTTGTTTTTAAGGGCAAAAGAGAAAAAAATTGAAATTAAAGTAATTAATAATGCTTCTATTTTAAATGCTGTTGGCATTGTTGGATTAGAATTATATAAATATGGAAAGACAACTTCAATGCCTTTTTTTGAAAATAATTTTAAGCCAGAGAGCCCTTATGATGCTGTCAAAGAAAATCTAGAAAGAGGCTTGCATACATTAGTTTTATTAGATATAAAAAAAGATTTGAATAAATTTATGACTGTTAATGTTGCATTAGAGCAGTTTTTAGAAATTGAAAAAAAAAGAAAAGAAAATGTTTTTTCTTTAGATAAAAAAGTTGTTGGCTGTGCTAGAATTGGAAGTGAAAGCCAATTGATTAAATATGATTCTGTTAAGAATTTAATTAAATTTGATTTTGGAAAGCCATTACATTGTTTAATTGTTCCAGGAAAATTGCATTTTATGGAAGAAGAAATGTTAAATTTGTGAAAATAAAAAAGTATTATAATTCTTCAAAATAATAAAATATATATATAATGATATATTTGATTTTTTTTGAGAGGGGGTGTTACTATGTCTTTTGTGAAAACAGCTTATGATATTGCCAGAAAAAAAGTTTTTTTCTGTAATGTTAATGATGCAATTAAAGATGTGGCAAATATTTTGCATACAAATAATATAGGTTCTATTTTAGTTAAAGATAATAATTCTGTAGTAGGAATAATAACAGTAAATGATATTTTAAGACAAGTTTCAAAAAATAAAGATATGATAAAGCTAAAAGCAAAAGAGATAATGAGTTCTCCTGTAATAAAAGTTAATAAGGATTTAGAGATTGATGAATTAGCAGAGGAATTTAAAAAACATAAAGTTTCTAGAATGGTTTTAATTGATGATAAATCTAATATTATTGGTGTAGTTAGAGATATTGCTGTTTTTAAATATTTTAGTTTCTTTAAATATGATGAAGAAGCAAGAAAAAAATTCGGAGATCTTTACTCGAGAGAACTTTATTAAAAAAGTAAAGTTTTTAAGATAATTATTTTTCTTATTTTTTATTTGATTTACTTTTTACAGCCCCGTAGTGTAGCGGCCAATCATCCTTCCCTTTGGAGGAGGGGACCCAGGTTCGAATCCTGGCGGGGCTATTTATTGTTCTGGTAGAAAATTTTATTTATT
>JAWBPL010000124.1:0-2885 GCA_038825025.1 Candidatus Woesearchaeota archaeon
TTCCTATTCTCAAAACAGGCTCTAGATTTTTTGCTTTTTCTCTTAATTCTTTTAGTTTTTTATCCATTTTTTTAAAATTATATTTAAAAAATATTTTAAAAGTTAAATACCTTGAAATTGTAAAGATTTTTTTAATTTTTTCCTAATTTAGAGCCATTCGGCAATAATCTTAATATATCATCAACATTAAAATAATTTAATTTTTGTTTAATTTTTTTAGCTATATCTGAGTTTTTCTCATTACCTTGCAAAATTTCTAAAAAAATATCACAATTCTTTTTAATTGAATTTTCAGGAGCAATCATTATTTTTCCTTTGTATTTTTCATCAATATTTTCGTTCATAATACCAATAAAAATCTTTAAAACAGGCTTTAAAAAATTCTTTTTTCCATAAATCATAAAAGAGCCTCTTGTAATAAATTCTCCTGCCTTTGTTTCTTTTGTAACTTGCTCAGGCAAAACATAAAAAACCTCTGTTGTTGTTCTGCCTAATTTCCAAGCTTTTGAAAAAACAGCTGTAAATATAGCAGTTTCTTCTAATGCATAATTGCTTGGCTTTTTTCCTTGAGTTTTTAAAACAATAAAAGGGCTGCCAGCCATCTCAGTATGAAAAACTAAATCATCTTTTTCAGTATATTTTTTTATTACTAATTCATTTGTGCCAGCATCTCTTCCACCAATAACTAAAAAGCCATCACTAGTAAAAAACCACCTGAATTTTTCAAACCACTCTTTTTTTAGATTAGTTTTTCCAATTTCCTGCTCTTTTATTTCTTTATTTATGTTTTCCTCAATTTCTAACAATTTTTTTTTGCTTTCCTCTAATGCAATTTTAGCTCTTTCTGCTTTTTTTCTGGCAATTTTTGCCTGCTCAAAATAAAAAGATGCATTCTGGTCTATTGTTTTTGTTAAATCTAAAGTAATTCTCATAATCTAAAAGAAAATATTGAATTTAATAAATATTTGGAATACTAAAAAAACTAATTTTTTTTATTTTATTGCTTTTCTATTTCATCAAGTATATATTTTTGCGATATAAAAAAGTCCAAATCTATTAATTTCTTAACTAAGGGTGATTTTTTATTTAACATATACAATTTTGCCCTTCCAATTTCCCTGCTTTTTTTTACAATATTTAATTTTATCAATGTTTTCCAATAAATATGCAATGTTGTCCAGCTTATATTAGAATTCCTTGCTATATCAGATAAGGTATAATCAAACTCTTGGTTATCTAGAAAAAAATCAATTAGCCTAACTAAAGGTGTATCCCCAAAAACCAAAACAAAAGAAGACTTTTCTTTCAAATCATTTAATAAAGCATTTCTCATAAAAAAAAGAAAACAAACAAACAATATAAATTTTACTAAATATTAATATACTTTTTAAAAAATAAACCTTTATTAATAAAATATTAATAATATTAATATTTAATATTAAAAATTTATGTTTTTTTAGTTTGAAAAATAAAATGGATGAAAAAAAATTAAGAAAAAATATTTTATACAAATTATTCAGAAAAAGAATTATAAATGAAAAACACACAGCAATGGAAAATGCATTGAAAGGAATTCCAAAACATTTGAAAGGAGATTCTAAAAAAATTTTAAATGAATTAATAAAAGAGAATTTAATTTTAAAAAAAGACACTTGTTATGGAACACAAATAAGTTTAAACTCTGAAAAAATAAAAGAAATATTGAATGAAATAAAAGACTAAAAGGAATAAAAATAAATTAATAAGAGAAATAAACAAATAAAATAATTAAATCACTTGAATTAATTCACATAAAAGCATTTTTCATTGCTTCATTACAAGAGCAATGTTCATTTTCATCTATTAAAGGCAGAACTTCTAAAATTAGTTTTCTAACTTTCTCAATATTTTGTTTCATAACAGCTAAAACATCTGTATTTGTAACAGCATGATCCTTCCATGCATCATAATCTGTTATCATTGCAATATTTGCATAGCAAATTTCTAATTCTCTTGCTAAAATAACTTCAGGCACTAAAGTCATATTAATTGTATCAGCACCCAATGATTTAAAGAACATTGATTCTGCTCTTGTTGAAAATCTAGGGCCTTCAATTACAACACATGTTCCATCTGTATGATAATCATAATCCAGTTGTTTTGCTTTTTTAATTAATAATTGCCTTAAATTATTGCAAAAAGGATCTGCAACTGAAACATGAGCTACTTTTTCTGTTTCATAAAAGCTATAGTCTCTTTTTTTTGTCATATCAATAAATTGGTTTGTAAAAACAAAATGTCCTGGCTTTAATTCTTCTCTTAATGAGCCAACAGCATTAACAGAAATTATTTTTTTTATTCCTAATTCTTTAAAAGCCATTAAATTTGCCCTAAAAGGAACTTTGCTTGGGCTAAAAAAATGTTTTGAGCCATGCCTAGGCAATATAGCAACTTCTTTGTTTTTAATTTTTCCAATTGTTATTAAATCAGAAGGCTCTCCATATTTAGTTGAAATTTTAACTTTTCTTGGATTTTCTAAAACATTTGGGTCATAAACACCTGTTCCACCAATTAAGCCAATCATAAAATCACCTTTTGTGTTTTTTATAATTTTTATTTTTAATAATAAATTTTTTGAAAATATTGTAAAAATAAAATTGTAATACTATTAATTTAAGAAAAAAGCAAAATTAATAATTCTTTCTGATTAATATAATTTACTATTTAAAAATGAAAAAATTTAAGAATAAAAAAAATTATTATTTTTAATTAATAGATAGGGAGGAGTTTAAATTAATCAAAATAATAGATCTAAATTAATAGACCCAAGAATTTCTCTTTATGATGAGCCCTCAGTCAAACAATATTCCATAGCTGATTTTCTAAGAATGCAAGAACAAGTTAAT
>JAWBPL010000125.1:0-2878 GCA_038825025.1 Candidatus Woesearchaeota archaeon
GTATTAACCCAATCTAATAAATCACCTAATTTAACCCATCCTTTAATTGTTCCTACTGTTGAAAATATCATTAGAATTAAACCTGCAAAGAAAAAAGCAACACCTTTTAGTCTTCTTCCGCTTTTGTTTGTTAAAGCAAAAGCCAATGCAGGGGCAACAGCAATTAATAATAAAGCACCAAAAAAAGAATATGAATTGAAAATTAGATCTAAAACTTTTTCAGGAATTCCAATACTCATCATTAATGATAAAATCCATGCAACAATCTTAGCTTGTTTTTTTGTTGTTTCATTGTTTGGAAATAAATCTTGTGAATTTCCTTGAGAATCCTTTGTTCTAAATAAATGAATAGAATTTGGCACTAATAAAATTAAAACACTAGCTAATAACATCCAAATTATAAATCTAAAAAAAATATATCTAGTTGTTCCACTTGGTAATATATTAAAAATATATGCAATAAAATCCCAAAATGGCTTTAATGCCCTATAAGTAGCTTGAGCACTGGCTATATTTATAATTAATAAACTAATTAATATTAAAAAGGAAATTTTTAAAATCTTTTTTTGTTCTTTTAGCATTTTTATACTTTTTTTAATATTCTTTTAAATTTTTTATTATTTATTTTATAAATTTTCAACTTCTTGAGCTAATTTTTTATATTCTACTATTAATGTTCTGCAAACACTTTCTGAGTCTTGTATGGCTTTATAAAAATTAATTAATTCATTTGAATATGAATTCAATAAATTAATAATTAAATCTTTATTTAATAAAGGTATATTTATATTAGTATTAATGTCATTTTCTAGTTCTCCTAATTTTTTTACATCTTGTTCTACCTGTTTAACCCAAGCTATCCAAATATTATATGCTTTTTCTATTATTAAATCTTCTTTTTCTAAATCTTTTGATAAAAATGATAACTCAGATATTAAATTATGAACCTCTTTTTCTTCTTTTATACCAATAAAAGTTACATTTCTTAAATAGTTTAAACCTTTCTTAAATGAATTTATATACTTATTTAATTCCTTAATTATATCTTTTTCTTTATTATATTTTTCATTACTTGATGCTAGTAGATATTCTTCTATTTTTTTTATATAGTTTGCTTCAGTATTAATTAAAGAACCATATTCATTGAGTGCATTATCCATATTATTAAAATAGGTTTCTAAATCCCTTATTAATTTCAAAATCTTTTCTTTTTTCTGTTTTTTTCCTTTTTCTATTGCAGCAGTAATTTCATTCTCTAAATTATTTACTTGTGTTTCTAATTTTAATGTTTCGGAATCAGGTGTTTTTCCAACAATTTCAAATGTTTTTTTTAATTTTTCAATATGTTCTTTTAATAAATCCACTAAATATTCTTCTTTTTCACCTAATAATTCTCCTTTATAAAGTGCATAATCTCTTAATAAACTAATAAGAATTTTATAATTTTTTATAAATGCATTAACAACATTATCAAATCCTAACCAAGGTGTTTTTTTATCTAAAATGTTTATTTGTGAAAATTTAGAATTATTTTTTACTTTTTCTATTAGATTTATTATTGGTTCAGGCTTAGATAGTGCAACAGAAAATTGAGATTCTATGTTTCTTAATCTCTGAATTTTTGCTTTTAAATTTATTTCTCTTTTATAAATTAAAATATTTTTCTTTTTTATATCAGAAACATTATTTTGAATTACATTAATCTCTTTTGAAAATTCCCTATTTAATTCAAAAAGTGCTTTAATCTCTTGTTTTAATAATTTTAATTCAGGGTCATTTTCTTGTTCTATATCTTTTTGGTTTATAATGCTTTTTGGATTGCTTGTATTTCTTAAACTTATTTCACTTAATTTACCCCCATTTGATAAGCCATTAATCCACATTATAATACCATATATAATTGATAATGTTGCTCCAAATATAAAAAAGTCAGGAATATTATTTGCAAAATTGTCATAGGCATATATTATAATTCCAATTAATATAAACATTCCTCCCCTAGCAAAATTATTTTGAGGTGTTTTTCCTCCCATAAAAATAGCAGGTCCAATCAACATAATAAAAATAAAACCAAAAAATGCATAAGAACTAAAAATAAATTCTAATGCTGCTTCTGGAATACCTATAGTCATTATCAAGGATAAAAGAAAAGTTATTATGTTAGCTTGTTTTTTTGCTGTGTCATTATCAGACTTTAATGCTTCTAATGCCTTTGGAGCCAATAATATTAAAAAGACCCATAATAGCATCCAAACTAAAAATTTTAAAAAAATATATCTCATTGAGCCTTTCAATAAATCTTTAAAAATATAAGATATTAAATTCCAGAATGGATTTAATGCCCTGACAAAACTTTGCCCATTACTTGCAGCAAAGACTAGATTTATAAATATTAAAAAAAATATATTAATAAATACATAACTGAAAAAAATTTTTTTTTTATCCAATTTTATCCAATTTTATAATTTTATTAAGTTTTAAATATTTTTAAATTATAAAATATTTTGTAATTTTTAAGTTTTATTAATTTTTTTATTAATTTTTTTATAATAAGTTTTTATTAAATCAATTTTTTTAAATATTCTTAAAAAGATATTTTTTTATATCCTAAAAATATTAATAAAAATTTTTAATCTTTTCTTCAATATCTTTCAAATCAAAACAATTTTCTTTTTTGTTTTTGAAGGATTTGGCAAATATTACAAATGATTCTTTTCTATTTTCTTTATTCCAATCAACAAAATTAGATTTTTCTTTTAATTCTTTAAAAATATCATCCGCATTAACATTATCTTGCCATTTGAATTCAATAAACAATATTTCTTTTTTTTTTCATTTATCCAGAGCAAGTCAATTTCATAGACTTTGTCATTGTATT
>JAWBPL010000126.1:0-2873 GCA_038825025.1 Candidatus Woesearchaeota archaeon
CTATATTTTAATAATTTAAAAATTTCAAACAAAGCTTGAAAATGATGAATTTGCTCATTTCCAACAACATAAATCATTCTGTCCATTTTAAAGTCATTATATATTATTTTTCCTAATGCAATATCTTGTGTTATATATATAGAAGTTCCGTCTTTTCTTAAAAGAACTTTTTTACCCAATCCCTGTTTTGTTAAATCAACAGAAATTCCTTTTTCTGTTTCTTCAAATAGGCCATTTTTCAAGCCTTCTAAAACAATTTCTTTTCCTTTTTTATAATGATCTGATTCATTATAGGCTTTATCCATTACAACACCATATCTTTTATATGTTATTTTAAATCCATCTAAAGCCCAATCTGTCATTTTTCTCCATAATTTTAATGTTTCTTCATCTCCGTTTTCCCATTTTATTAGCATTTCTTGAATTTCTTTTTCTAATTCTGGGTTTTTTTCAGATTCTATTGCATATTTAACATAAAAATCTCCTACATAATGGTCTGATTTTTTATTTGGCTCTTGATTATTTCCGAACATTTTATAAGCCAACATTGATTTACATATATGAATACCTCTATCATTTATTATATCAACTCTGTAAGCTTTATAGCCTAAAAATTTAAATATATTGACAATAGAATTGCCCAATAAAATATTTCTAACATGTCCAAGATGTAAAGGCTTGTTTGTATTTGGGCCAGGCGATTCAATTAAAACAATTTCTTTATTTTCAGATGAGCCATATTTTTCTTTTTTTTCAAATATTTCTATTATTACTTGTTCAGAAAGTGACTTTTTTGAAATAAAAAAATTAACATAAGGGCCTAATGAGACTACTTTTTCAAAAATAGGCTCTTTAATTTTATTTATTTTTTCAGCTAGTTCTTTTGCAATTTCAGCAGGATTTTTTTTATATTCTTTTGCCAATAAAAAACAAGGAAATGCATAATCTCCAAATTCTGGTTTTGGCTTTTCTAAATTATCATCAATTTTTTTTTCTAAAGCAATTTCTAAAATTTTTAATATTTTTAATCTAGTTTCATCCATTTTATAAATAAAAAAAAAACTAGTTAAAAAAGGTTTAGTTTTTTGAAGAATTTTTATATATTAAAAGATCATCAATCCAACCTGGGATTCCAATCAATGTTACATAATCTCTATTCCCTCCAATACATAATAATGCAAAATCGTTTACCTTAGATGAGACAGATAATACTGGATTACCACTACTTATATCCTTATTTTGAGTTAAACAATCTCTTAAGTACAAAATATTAGAAGCTATAATTTTTCCTTTACTATCTCTTGTATAGCCAGATTTATGACCACCAGGCCAAGTTTCATATTGAGCTCTTAAACCCTTTACTAAAGAAAAAATACCATAAATTATATTAAAAGGAAAACTAAAAATTTCTGGATGATATAATTTTAAATACTGCTTACCTTTTTCTTTTGTTTGATCTAAAAATTCATTTAGTCTTGTTTTTGGTGAAGAAAAATCGTTTGTGAAAAATAAATTACATTCTTCACTAATTATGTTTGCTAATTTTTTAATAACCTCTGTTGGAAGTGCTCCTGCTGCATATGACATCATTCCTATTCTTACGGAATTATAGAAATTTGTAATATCAAAATCAGGCCACTTTTCTTTAATTTGAGAGATTATATCTTTTTTATCAGGACTACTTTCTTCTAATTTTTTTGTTATATCACTTCTAACAAAAACATAAGAATTTTTATAATCTGTTTCTTGATATTTAAAATTAAATCTTTTTTCTCCTGCCTTAATTTGTTTCTCTGAATATTCTCTTATTATTACTCTTACACTATTTCTTACTCTTTTCTTTATATTTTCATCTTCTATGGTGTCAATTTCTTCAAATAAAACTTCTGTTAAGTTACCTAAACCACCAGCATAATCTATAACATATATCTTTTGACCTTCATTAAATTGATTAGTTTTTAAAAGAGAGATAATGTCTTGAAGAATGTTTCTCACAAGTCTTCTTCTGCCTAAATAATCCTGTGAAAACCAAATAGTAGTATCTGTTAAAACAGATTGTGGTATTTCATATAATGGAAATCCTAAAAATAAACCCTTTCTATAAGATTCTAAATTTTCTAATGTTCTCCCAGTAAGAAATGCATGAAAAGGATTATAAAGATCACCCAATAACTTATACAAATCAATATTTTTATCTATAGCTGTCCCAAAAGCAAGTTTTGCTGCTCTTCTCTCAATACTAGTGCTATAAGGTATTTTAACACCTCTATTTAATATTAAAAGAACAAAATCAAAAATTTCTTTTTTTAAAAAAAAGGGAAAAGAAATTTCTTTAGGTTCTAAATTAATTAAAAAAGAATGAATTTCCTCAACTTGAGAATATATTTCACTAAAAGGAATATTTTGATTATTTTTTACTACTTTTTCTAATTCACTCATAAGAAATATGTTTTTTTTTATTATTTAAATTTTACTATTATTTAGTTGTAAAATATTTATATTTTTTATAGAAAATAAAAATAAATGAAATATAAAAAATTTTTAAATAAAAAGCAAAAACTATTAAAAAACAAGTTTTTTATTTAAATTTATGAAAGTAATTGTAACAGGCGGTTGCGGCTTCATAGGCTCAAATTTAGTAGATGAATTAATTAATCAAAAGCAGTATGTTATTGTAATTGATAATTTATCAACAGGAAAAAAAGAAAACCTTAACAAGAAAGCTGTTTTTTATAAAGTTGATATTAGAGAAAAAGATAAAATAGAAAAAATTTTCAAAAAAGAAAAGCCAGAAATTGTTTTTCATCATGCAGCACAAATAGATGTCAGAAAAAGTGTTTCTAATCCTGAGTTTGATGCTTCTATAAACATAA
>JAWBPL010000127.1:0-2870 GCA_038825025.1 Candidatus Woesearchaeota archaeon
ATTAAACTAGAAAGAAAAATAGATAAGAATATTGTAAAAATAGGTGAGATATCTGAATTTGAAATTAATATTAAAAATAATGCAGAAATAGAAAATGAAGTTGAGTTTTTTGATGAATTGCCGGAACAATTAGAAATAATTTCTGTTTCAAATGCATTAATAAAAAATACAGAAATAAAAAATAAATTTTATAAAAACACTATTTATTGGAAAGGAACCTTAAGCCAAAACCAAGAATATAAAATAAGCTATAAAGTTAGATTTAAGGATGAAATTGATTATTATTCAAAAGCTTTTATAGTTTATACATATAATAACAGGGAAAAAATTGATTATTCAGAACAAATAAGATTATATGCAACAAAAAATTTTGACTTGAATTGCAGTTTTCAAATATTAAATTTAAATAGCTATAATTCAAAAGAAGATTATTATTCTTTTTTTTTAAACCAGCCTTTGTATTTTAATATTTCATTGAAAAATAATGCAGATAAAGATATTAATTACAATATAAATGTTGAAATAGAAATAGAAAATGAACTTATAAAAGAAATAGAAAAGGAATATATAAATAAAAAAATAATTTTAAATGATTTAAATAGTGATTTTATCAAAGAAGATAATAAATTAAATAATAACCCTATTTTCAAAGCATCAAAAAAAATAAATAAAAACACTTCTAAAAATCTAGATATTAATTTTAGTGTATTAGAATTAGGAAATTATTCAATAAAGATATATGGAAATTATACTTATGATAATACTTTTTATGAAATAAAAGAACAAAGAATTAATTTTGAAATAAAAGATAGTGAGCCGGAAATTAGCCTTAACATAAATGATTTAAATGAAAATACTTTTTACTCTTATGAAAAAAAATGGTTTCTTCTCAAAATAAAAAATAAAAACCCATTTTCAAGCATTTTAATAGATGATATTTATTATTCAGTCAATGATGATAATAATGCATCAATTTTTGAAACAGAATATTTAAAAAATTTTTTAAGAGATAATTTAAATTTAAAACAAAATTCAAAACAAGAAATTAAAAAAAATGAAACTTATGTTTTAATAAGCAAAGAATTAATATTTCCAGAGACTAATGAAGAGAAAAGATTAAAACTTTTTTTTAATATATCTTATTATAATAAAGAGGATAATAAAAAAAAATCAAAAACTTATGAAAAAACAATAACTTTAAAGCCAATATCTAAATTAAGCATTAATCCTCAAATAAGAGAATATGCCTATGAAAATGAAAAAATAAATGTAAAAGTTAATGTCAATAATCCAAGCAATTATGAAATAAAAGATGCTAATTTAAATGTTTTAATTCCAGAGTTTTTTAATATAAGCGGGATTACATTAATTGATTTTTTTATAAACAAAAGCCAAAATAAAGAGATATTGAATTTTAATTTATACCCTAATTTAGTAAACCAAGAAAGTTTTTTTAATATTACTTTTATTTTAAATTATTCCTTGCTTGAAAATAACACAAAAAAACCTTATTCTATAAAAGAAATAAAAACAATAAAAATAATACCAAAAATTCCATTATTGAATGTAAAAAAAATAATTCCTAATTCTTGTTTTTTAGGCGATATTATCGAGGCAGAATATTTAATTGAAACAAAAGACTTAGTTTATAATATTTCTTATGAATTACAACAAAACAATTTTTTTGATTTAATAATTGATAGTAAAGAGATTAATGAATCTATTAAAATTAAGAGGCTTTTGCCCAATGAAAAAATAACTATAAAAGGAGAAAAAATTGTTCCGAAAAAAACAGGAAAAAGAGAAGTTGGAAAAACAAAATTTTTCTTTTATGATGAATTTAATAGAAAATTCAATTTTACAACATCTGATTTAATAACTGAGGTAAAAGAAAAAAAGGTTAATTATCCTTTAATATTAGTAGAGAAAAATATAGCCGAAATCTCAAATGAGGAATTAAATATAAGCATTAATTTCACAAATATTGGAGAAAAAAATGCATTTGGTTTTGTTAGTGATGATTATTTAAATTTAAAACAAGATTTTTTAGTTCCTTTTTTTGAATCTAAATTTTTAACAAGAATAATTCAAATAAATAACAATGAGTTTTTATTGCCGAAAACTGAATATTATTATGATTATAATGGGAAAAAAATAAAAGCTGTTTCAAATGAATTAATATATAAAAAAAAAGATATTAAAAAGGAGAATAATGAGATAGATAATAAAATAAATGAAGAAGACAAAGAAAATAATAAAGAAGAAAACGAAGAAACAAATAATAAAAACAACAAACTAAAAGAGCAAAAAGAAAATAATAATATTAAAGAAAATGAAGAAAAAAATCAAGAAAAAAAAGAATCTTTTTTTATGAAATTTATGAAATGGCTTGGCTCTTTATTTTATAAAACTAAATAATAAAATAAATAAGAATAAAATAAAAACAGAAAAACTACAAAAAATAAAACAATTTAATAGTAAAGCTTAATTTTTAGCTTCTCTTAATAACCTATCAACTTCTTTCCAATTTATTATGTTCCAGAAAGCATCAACATATTCTTTTCTTCTGTTTTGATATTTCAAGTAATAGGCATGTTCCCAAACATCTAATCCCAATAATGGAATTTTTCCCTCGCTTAATGGGCTGTCTTGATTTGGTAAATTATAAACTTCAAGTTTTCCTTTATTGAAAACAAGCCATGCCCAACCACTTCCAAATCTTGTCATTGCTGCATTTGTAAATAATTCTTTGAATTTTTCAAAGCTGCCAAAGTTTTTCTCAATTTCTTTGGAAATTTCTCCTCTAGGCACTTTATCTGATTTTCCTGTTAAAATAGCCCAAAACAAGCTATGATTAAAATGGCCACCGC
>JAWBPL010000128.1:0-2866 GCA_038825025.1 Candidatus Woesearchaeota archaeon
TTATTATTAGTTCTATTGTTAATAAATTTTTTAAATAGTAAATTTAATAAGTATTATATTATTTTAAAAAATTATGCCAATTAATAATACTTTAAAAAATATAAAAGAAATATCTAACGGAGACAGGATAAGGCTATTTTTAGAAGATAAAACAATTGAAGGAATTTTAATGCCAACTCCAGAATTAATTGATTCTGATGATTTAATTATAAAATTAGAAAACGGCTATAATCTAGGTATTTCTAAAAAAAAAATTAAAAAAATAGAGATTTTAGAAAAATATAAAAAACAAGACTTAAAAAATAAGGATAAGGAAAATAAAAAAGACCAAGAGAGACTAAAACTACCTAATGTTTCTATTTTATCAACAGGAGGCACAATTTCTTCAAAAATTGATTACAGAACAGGCGGAGTTTATGCAGATTATACTGCAGATGACTTTTTAGAAATGATGCCTGAATTAAAAGAAATTGCAAATATAAAAGCAAAAAAAGTTCTTTCCTTAATGTCAGAAGATATGTTGCCAAGAGACTGGCTAAAAATAAGTTCAATAATTGCAGAAGAAATAAAAAACGGTTCAGATGGAATTGTTATAACACATGGAACAGATACTATGCATTTTACCTCTGCTGCATTGTCTTTTTTCTTTGAAAAACATAATGTTCCTATAATAATAACAGGCAGCCAAAGATCTATTGACAGAGGAAGCAGTGATGCATTTTTGAATTTGATTTGTTCCGTGAAAGCTGCTGCTGAATTAAACATTGGCGAAGTAATGACCTGTATGCATGGCTCAACAAATGATGATTATTGCTTATTAATAAGAGGAACAAAAGTCAGAAAAATGCATACATCAAGGAGAGATGCTTTCAGGCCTATAAATGACTTGGCAATTGCAAAAGTTTTTTCAAACAAAATAGAAATTTTAAATGATTTTATTAAAGCAGATAAAAACAAAAAAAAAGAATTTGTTTTAAAAAATAATTTTGAAGAAAATATTGCATTAATTTATGTTTATCCTGGATTAGAGCCAGACATTATTAATTTTTATTTAGAAAAAAAAGTAAAAGGTATTGTAATAGCAGCAACAGCTTTAGGGCATGTAAATACTTGGACAGAAAAGTCATTATTGCCAAATTTAAAAAAATGTTTTGAAAAAAAAGTGCCTGTTTTTATAACAAGCCAAACCTTATATGGAAGTGTAAATCCTTATGTTTATACAAATTTAAGAAAATTGTCTGTTGAGGCAAAAGCAATTTATCTAAATGACTTAATGCCTGAAACAGCCTATATAAAATTAGGCTGGGCTTTAGCACAAGAAAAAGATTCTAATAAAATAATAGAATTAATGTTAAAAAATGTTAAAAGAGAATTTAATGATAAAATAACTGACAAAATGTTTTTAAATTAAATGTAGTTTTACTAATTAAGGAACACAATCCTGTGTATCTAATATTGAATTTCCATTATTAGCTAGTAAACAGTTATTACTTTTTAATATATCTAATGCACCAGGAACACAAAAAGCAGCATTTAAAATATCTTCTTCGCTACAGCCTTTTTTTTTCATTTCTTCACCTATTTGTCTTGCAGTATAAATTTTACCATTTATAGGGCATCTATAATAAGAAGTTCCTGAGTAATATTCTGCTCCCCATTCAATATTATTTTTATAAGAACATCCATTATTTTTTTGTTGAATACTATGTGTTATTTCATGCCTTAATAATAAATTTAATTCTTTATCAGACATAGTATTTAATTTGTTTAAATCACAATTGACAGCTACAATATGACAATTTGGAACATAACCTACAAAACAATAAACTTGTTTTCCTCCTAATACACAATTTGGATTTAAATTTAATTTATAGGGTCCGTTCATCTCATTATTTATTTGATTAAATAAATTTAAGACATCATTATTTATAGGATATATTTGATAATTTATGTTATTTGTATTTGCTAAATTATTATTTACTTGATTGTTTAAATTATTTTGTTGAAGATTATTAAAAAAAGTTTCTTCTTCTAAATCTTTTATAGAATTAGGAATTCCTGAAATTGGTTCTTCTTTATAAGTTAAACCATAATATGTTGTAAAATTAACATTTGTTCCAAAACAAAATTCTTCTTTATTTCCATTTAAATAACCCCATTTTTTATCCTCTTTGAAGAACCAAGAAATTTTTAATTTATCTATATCTTTTCCTTTTATAAATAAATTATCAAAACAAATTTTTATCGATTTTGATGTATATATATCTGTAGGTAAAAGACCATATATAATATTACTTTCTAATTTTTCTCCAAAGAGATTATTTTTATCTTCAATTCTTATTATAAATATATCTTTAATTTCATTCCCTTTTATATCAAAAAACTTTGTATTTTCCTCTATTTCAACTTTAAACAATTTATCACTGGAATAGATTATTTTTTTTTTATTATCTCTTAGATCAACAAGAACTTCTCTATCAAAAACTTTTTCATAGCTTTTCAATTCAAAAAAATTATTGTCTTTAATAATTATCAAATTATAATCAATTTTTACAATTAATCTTTTTTCAGAGACCAATAAATCAGATTTAGGAGTTGATTTCTTTATTATATAGCCTTTATTTTCTAAATCTTTATAAATTAGGTTTAGACATTCATTTAAATATTTTAAAAAATTTTTTTCATATGAATCTTTATTTTTTACAAAACCATTTAATAAATTTGAGTTAACTATTGCATAATAAGCACAATTATCAAAATAATTAGTTTTACCCAGATAAATTCCAGTAAGAATTTTTTAATTTAAATTAGGATGTTTTTTATAGGTATTCAGATTAATGTATCTAGATTAATAGCTCTATTTGAT
>JAWBPL010000129.1:0-2857 GCA_038825025.1 Candidatus Woesearchaeota archaeon
GCAAGTATAATTATGTTATTATACACTTTATATTTTGTGGGTGGAATAAAACAACAAGAACTATCATAATTTAATATTTTTAGACATAATTTTTCAATATTTGAATCATCATCAAACAATTTTTCAATTTCATATATTTCTTTTTCTAAATATAAATATTTACTAACACTTAAATTTAATTCATCAATATCAACTTCTTCATCTTTTTCAAATAAATTATTTATGTTTCCATATATCAAATCACTTAAGTCAATATTTTTATTTTGACAAAAATCATTTAATTCCTCTTCTATTTGTTTTATTTCTTCTTTTAATGATAATAATTTTTTTAACAATTCTTTATTTTCGTATAAAATTTGACAAACTTTTTCTTCCACTTTTTTACCGTGTTCAACAGGAAAAACGCCCATCGGTTGGATAAAATATTTTGCAATTTGTGATGAAGAAAAAACATAAAAATTTTTTCTTTCTTCATTTTCATCAATATAATAGTATATTTTTGTTTCCATAGTTTTTATTGTTATTTATTTTTTTGTTTTTTTTACCTCCCTGCACCACACGGGGGGATTAACTCATTACAGGCCGTGGTCGCCTTTTTTTTATTCTGTTAAAGATTCAACATCCTTCAATAACATGAAGTTAATATCTGATTTATATTCGACTTTAATTTCTTTTTTTAATTTTTCAAAATTATTAAAATAAAAAAATAAAAAAGGTATGAAAAAATAACATCTAACAATATCTCCTTTATCGAACATATCGGAGAAATAGAATCCGCTGTTGGCAATTATTGTGTTGTTATATTCATTCTCTTCCATTTCCTTAATTCCATAGAAAATTAAAATACATACCTGCCCATCTTCATATATATATATAACTTCATCCCCCTCTGTTAGGTTTCTTACCCTAGCCATCTCTTCCTTAGTTAATTCTCCTGCGTATTCTAAGCAGTCTGAATGTATTCTTAGATTCCACCTATCTTTGAATAAATAAACATCTTCAATGATTTCGCCCATCTGGGCATTGTTTTTTTCTGTTTTTTGTGTTTTCATATTTTTTTATTTTTTTTTATTTTTTTTACCCCCCCTGCACCACAAAGGAGAATATTACTCATTACAGGCTGTGGTCGCCTTGTTTTTTAAAAAAAAATCCCGCCTTACGGGGCAGGATTAAAATCTCTTCGATAGCAATACAGTTCCCCCCGCTCGTTGTATTCTGGGGAAACATATATTTTATCAATAATTTCGTTTTTCATTATTCCGCCAGCCCTCCAATTCACTTTCTCAAAAAAGTGTTTTTTGGCTTCCCAATCGTATTTTGGGATGCCCTTGAATATTTGGAAATCAACCGACAGGTAATCCTCCTGCCAGTTATAACTTAAATATTCCTTATAAAGGCAGTTGTCCTCCTCCTGCCAGTAAAGGAAGTTATTTATTTCTTTAATATTTCTTTCGACCTTACGCCACTCCCTCTCACGGGAGTTATAAGCGTAAAGGTCGCCGTAATCTATGTAATCGGTTACTCTGAACACTTTTATATTGCTTTCAAAAGAAATCAAAACCGCATCCCGCCCCTCATTGATGTTAGGGGGGAAAATGCGGAAAAATCTTGAATCATACCTGCCGACATAATATTCCACGTAGCCGCCAGCAGGTACGGCTACATGATAATATGTGTGCATTCCGCTCTTCGTATAACCAAGAGAGCGTAGCACTATAACACCCTCGCCCTTAGGGGCGATGGTGGACATTATTATACTTCTTTTCATTTTCATATTATTATTATTGTTGCACAAATATACAACTAAAAACAACACAGAACAAGCCCATTCTTAATTTTTAACATTTTTTAACAAATTGAACAAAATAATGAACAAACATAAACGATTTTTAAATTCTTTTCCATATTGATAAAAAAAATAAACCCCGCATAGTGCGGGGCTTTGCAGCAAATCACAATTAATCAATCTACAATAGTAGAAATTCGAATATAAATATAGTCATTTTTTTTAAAACATTTAAAACAAAAAAAGTTAAAAAAAGTTAACAAACTCTATATAATATTAACAATTATTAACCCGCCTTTAAAAAAAATCATGAAAAAATCAAGAAAAAATCGCTGAAAAATAAGGAGTTCGTATTTTTTTCCCAAAAACGTCGGTTTTTTTAAATATTCATTTCAAAGTTTAAAAAATTGGAACATCAATAAAATCAATACTTTCGTGAGCAATTTTCAAAATACACGAAAAAAAAAAGTCAAACACGTACTCTGTAAGTCCTATGTACCATAGATTTTTTTAAAAAAATGCTTTTACAAAAAACTTATTTTTTTTAATTAAATTTTTTTAAATCAGGTAAAAAAATCAGTTCAAACGCAATAGCAGCAAGAGATACAGCGATTTTAAATGAAATCACAAAAAAAATTTTGAAACAAATAAATATTTGTTTTTTTAATAAAAAACTCTCAAAACATCAATAAAATCAATAGGTTTAAAAAATATCATAAAAAAAATGATTAAAAAACCTATGGAAACCGCAACAGTCAATGAATAGAATTTTTTCATATTTTTTGTTAACATTTTTTGATTTTTTCAAAAAATACTCTGAAACCCTTGATATATCTAATGTTTTTAAAAAAATGAGAATAAAAAAAGAAAAATTATACGAAAATTTGAAAAAAAAATTCTAAAAATATGTTGATTTTCAATCAGTTAACTATCTATCCGAAAGTTAACGGATACGAAGTGAAAATATATCGAAACTCTGAAAAACAATACAGTAAAGCGATACAAAGAGTCGAAGTTAAAATATAAAGTACTCTAAATGGTTAAAAAATAACGAAAATACCCTCCGTTAAC
>JAWBPL010000130.1:0-2843 GCA_038825025.1 Candidatus Woesearchaeota archaeon
TTGATTACATGATAGAAGGGAATAAAGCTATTTTAGAGATAAAAAATTTTGGTAATATAGAAAAAAAATTTAAAATAAGTAATAATGATAAATTTTTAGATGAACTAAGTATTAAGCCTTTTTCTGTAATGGATTATAATATAAATTTAGAAACTGAAAAAAATTATATAAAATTAGATGTTGATGATGATCTCAAAATAGACAACAATTTATATATTTTGATAAGCAAAAAATCAGAAAATTCTATTTTATTTATAACAAATTTAAAGAAAAGCAATTTAAAAAGTGCATTTGAATCTATGTCATTTTTAGATTTAAAAATAGAAGAGCCTCCGATTTTAAAAATTGAAAACCAAAAAATAATTATTCTACATGAAGTAAATTATGATTCTATTTTGCCAGGAACAATTGATAAAATCAAAGAAAGTTTAGAAAAAGGGAACACATTAATAATTTCTGCTCAAGATGATTATGAAAAATTAAATGAAATATTATATGATTTAATGCCAGTAGAAATTGAAAAGATAGAAAATCAGGAAACAATAATAAACAATAATTATATTAACCATAATATAAAAGAAATAAAAGACATTGATTTTGGGACATCAAGCAAATTTTTCATAAGCAAATTAAAAGACAACAACAGCATAGTTCTAGCTGAAACAAATGATAAATACAAAAGCCCGTTAATTGTTTTAAAAAAATACAAAAAAGGCAATATTTTATATTATGGGATTATAGATAAATACAGCAATTTTAAAAATACTCCACAATATATTTTATTTTGGTTAAATATATTAAAAATATTAGACACAAAAAACATAAAATTAAATTACAAAATATCTGAAATTGTTTATGGAAATAAAATAATAATGCCTAACAAAGAAACAAGAAAAGAATTTTCTATTTTAGAACAAGCAGGCTTTTATAACATAGATGGAAATGAGATTTCAGCAAATTTATTGAATGATTATGAATCTAATCTTTATTTATTAAATAAAGCAAATATTGAATCAATAAAAGATTATAATAAAAATGAAAAAAATCAGAAAACAAAGCAAACAATAAACTTAATTTATTTTTTTGTTCCTTTAATTATTTTAATTTCATTTTTAGAAATCTATATAATTAAAAGAAGAGGCGACATATGAGTATAATAACAACAACTCTGGCTAATATGATAACAAATAATATTATAAATAATAACATAGTGATAAATAATAATATATTAGCAAATTTAAATATAGTAACAGCTGTATTAAGTAATTTCAAAAACTTTTTTTTGAACATAAAAGAAATTTTTATTAATTTTAATAATATAAAATTTGAAAATTTAAATTTAATTTACCTTTCAATTATTTTAATAATTATTTTGTTTTTTCTTTTAAGAAAAAAATTTGTTAATGAAAGAAATTTATTAATAAAAAAAAAAGGTATAAAAAGAACAATCTTTTTTTTCAGAAGCATATTTTTTATTTTGCTTATTTTAGCTTTAGCAAATCCCTATATAGAAATAAATGAAAAAAACGAAACAATAACTAAATTAAAAATCTTAGTTGATGATTCAGAATCAATGAAACTTTTTGATTTAAGTTTTCTTAACACAACATTAACTAATTTAAATAGCTCTTTAAGCATAGATTACAGAATTTTAGATTTAAAAGATTACAGCTCAATTGGGAATTCAATTTTAAATAACATTGAGCCGAATGAAAATATTTTATTAGTAACAGACGGGCAAAATAATTTTGGAATTTCATTAAATGATGTTGCCTTATTTAGCAATAATATAAACACAAAATTTTTTGGATTGGATTTAAAAAATAACATTAATGAAAAAGATTATTCAGTTTTTATAGATGGCCCTGATAAAGTTATAAACAATGTTGAAAATAGTTTTTTTGTTAATATAAATGATTTAAATAAAAATAAAATAAATAATGATGAAGAAAAAACAAATATGCCTTTATTAAAAGTCTATGTTGATGATAACTTAATTTATGAGGGCTATAATAATTATGAATTAAAAAAAAGCTTTTCTAATGGCTTTCATGTAATAAAAGCAGAATTGATTTTTAATAAAAATAATAATGTTAATAAAAATAATAATAACATAAATGACAAAAGCAATGATTTGTTTAATGAAAACAACTATTATTATAAAGTCGTTGAGGTTTATGATAAACCAAAAATATTGTTAATTTCAAATGAAAAAAACCAGTATATAGAAAAAATATTTGATATTTATGATGTTGAAATAAAACAAAAATTGCCTTTAAGTTATTCTGAATTAGATAAATATTATGCAATTATATTAAATGATATTGAATCTGAAAAAATAACAAATAATGATGTTTATAATTTACAAGAATATGTTTTAAATGGAAATGGCTTGTTTGTTTTAGGCGGAAAAAATTCTTATGATTGGGGCAACTATAATAATTCAATATTAACAAAAATATTACCTGTTTCAATAGGAAAAGCCAACAAGAAAAAAGATATAACAAATATAGTAATTTTATTTGATTCAGGTGTTTCAGCTACTGAAGAATTATTGCCTGGAATAAGCCAATTTGATGTTCAAAAATCAATGGTGGCAGATTTAATAAAAAGCATAAGCAACACAAATAAAGTTGCAATAATTGAGGCAAACTATTATTTAAACACAATAACTGGCTTATCAGAATTAGGGCCGAAAAAATCACAAGTTGTTAATGAAATAGGCTTATTAAATCCAAAAGGAATGTCTGAATTAAGGTTTGCATATAAAAATGCATATGATTTATTAAAAATAACAAAAGGAAGCAAAAATATTGTCATTATAACTGACGGTTTGTTTAGAG
>JAWBPL010000131.1:0-2811 GCA_038825025.1 Candidatus Woesearchaeota archaeon
TACAAATTTAGAGCATTCTTTATCAGATCAAGATATAGTTGAATTGCATATAAAATAAGTTTAATAAAATTTATATAATTTATATTTTAAATAATATAAAAAATAATACAATTGAAAATTTTTTTGTGAATAAATATAAAAAAATAATTTATTAATTATAGACTTTTATTAAAAATAATCAATAGAAAACAATTTAAATTAAATATGTTTTCAAAATTAAATAATTTAATATAACTATTAAAAATTAAATAAACTATATAAAATTAAATAAACTATTTTATAATTTAATATATTTAATTAAATTGGGACCTTAGCTCAGCCTGGGAGAGCACTACGCTGAAGAAATATGCTGAAAGATATCTTGGCATAATTATATCTGAAACGTAGGTGTCCGGGATTCAAATTCCCGAGGTCCCATCCTTTTTAAGGGCCCATAGCTTAGCCTGGTGGAGCGCTCGACTGATATCCAAAATATTTAAGCTCTAAAGGCAAGAAATCGAGAGGTCGCCAGTTCAAATCTGGTTGGGCCCAGTTTTTTTAATCTTTTTTAATAATTTTTCTAATGGTTTTTTTAAAATTAATTATTTTGTTGATTAATTTTAATATAATACATATATAGAAAATATCTTTAAAAACAGCAAATAACTTAGAAAACAACTTTAATTAACTAATATATTAATTTTAAAAAATTTAAAAATAAAAAAAGAAATTATCTTTTTAATCTTCCTAAAACAACTTCTATTGTGGAAACCCTTACTTGTTTTCCTTCTTTATTTTCAAATTCTTCTGAATCAATTCTAACTTCTTTTACTGCAGCTTGCCCTGTTAAAAATCTTTTTGTTGCTACTTCAGCAACATCTACTGCTCTTGAAATAAATTTTCCTCTTGCCTTTACAACAACTTCTGCTGCATTTTTTGTTGTAAATTGCATTACAACACCTGTTACATAATTCATAAATGGTTTTCCACCAACAAAAATACTGTTGTCTTCTGCCATCTTTTTTCCTCCGATTTTATTTAAATTATTGTTTTTACTTTATTTCTAAGCTTAATTTCTAATTTTATAATCTCTCTTTTGATTTAACTAATCTTGTAACATAGCCAGTTATAATATTTCTTAACTTTTTAGAACTTGAATCTGAATATTTTTCTACAATTTTTTTATTTTCTTCAAAATTATCTGTGAATTTATCTAAATGATTTTCAATAAGCTCATTTGAAACTCTTTTCATTATTCTAGTTTTTATTCTACCCATTTTATTTTTTGAAATTAAAATTTCTTTATAAATCTTGTGCTCTTAATTAATTGATTTTTTAAGTATATATAAAAAAGGATTATTCTAATTTTTGATATTAATTTTATTTAATGATTCTTTGCAATCATTCACATAAAAATAAATCTCTTTTAAATCTGTTAAATTTGTTTTTATTGTAATTAATTCTTTTTCTTTTTTTGATTTATCAGTCTCATTTTCTAAATACTTTTTATCTAATTCATAGAAAAAAATCGTTTTATTGTTTTCTAATATAGTAAAATTTTCAATAGGAGAACCATAATTTTTTAATATTATGTATATGTTAGAATTTATTTTTTCTGCCTTTACATCATATTTAAAACTTATGCAATTAATTTCATTTTTTTTGTTTTCTATATTTATAAAAGAGCCTTTTATAAAATTATAAACATTAACAAAAAAAACAATTAAAATTAAAAAAAAGAACAAAAATAAAAATAATTTAGTTTTTGTATATTTTTTTTCTTCCATCTTTATTTAATTAAATTTATAATAATTTAACATCTATCTATTTCTTCAATTTCTATTCTGTTATCATTACAAGTATTTAATTTATTTTTATTGTATGATAAAACCGGTGATATTATTATTTTTATTGGTGGCAATTTAAAATTTTCATCTAAGCTTATGTTGTATTTTGTTCTATTATTTGAGGATAATTTTTCCAATATTTTTGTTGTATAGGGATTGCTATCAAAATCAAATATTGTTATTATTGTCCCTTCTGAATCTAAATTTCCTTGGTTTTCTAAAACAACTTCAAAATTTTTTGAAAAACTTCTATTATAACAAGGATTTTTATTTATATCTACTAATCTATAAATTATATTTTTACAATTAACCTTGATTTCTATATTATCAGAGGCACTTTCACTAAGCTCTAATGTTGTTTTTTGGCTAAAATTTATTATTATTGAGCCAAGTGCAACAGCTAAAGAAATTAATAATATTGTTGCTATTAAAGGTGAAACTGCTTTTTTCATTATTTTCATTTTTTTATATCACTTTATTTATGGTTTTATTAAGATATTTCAATTATTATTTTAATTACAACTTTTTATGTTTTCTTTTTTAATTATTTTTTCTAGGCAATATACATATTTATTATTTTTTTTCACAAAAGGCATTATCTCCATATTTCTTATTGTTCCTTTTTTCATAATAAAAAACTTTTCACTTTTTTCCGGCTCAACTATTTTTAGTATATTATAATTTTGCAAATAATTTTTTGATTCTGGATAAAGAGAAATTAATTTTAAATTAAATCCTTCTATTTTCAGTATGTTTGTATTTGTAATATTTAGATATAATCTATTTCCTTTTTGGCAAACTCCCTCTAATGAAAAACCTATTTCATTGCATATTAAAGGCTCAGATATTAACTCTATTTGCTCTGTTGTTTTTTTTGCTTGCTCTATTGTCCAGTTAAATAAAAAATAACTAAGCATTATTACTAACCCAAATATTAAAATCCAGCTTATGTATTGAGATTCTGCTTTTTTTTTTGCTTTTTTTC
>JAWBPL010000132.1:0-2803 GCA_038825025.1 Candidatus Woesearchaeota archaeon
AAATAAGGATGCAAAATGCTATAAATTTCTTCATTTGTATAAGGGCTTTTTAAATAATTAAATATGCTTTTTGATTTATCAGTTTCAGAATTTAAATATCTTGATTCTTCTTTATTTAATATTAATTTTTTATTCTTTTCTTTAATTGACATGGCTCTTTAAAGAAATTAGAAGTTTTTAAAAAACTATGCTTTATCTACTTTAATAAATAATCAAAATTTTACTTTATATAGCGAAATTATTTTTATATAACAATAAATTATTTAATAATTTTTTTATATACTTTTTTAATTTTTACTTTATAATATTTCAGTTTAATTTTTATATATTTTATCTTTCATAAGTTCTGCTTTCCTGATTACATAAATGGCACCAATTTTTTAAGAAATCATTTTTTTCAATATTCGCAATGCAATTTAAACATTTACTATAAGGATAAAAATTTGATTTTAAAGCCATTTGCTGCTCTTTTTTTTTATCTATGGGCATACATTATCCTCTCTTATTGTTGCATTGTCAATCCTTTTTTTACTCCAACCTACTAATCTGCCGCAATTATTACAGAAAATTGAGCCGTCTGAACTTTGAAAAGGCTTAAAAAAGATATTGCTAAAAGAAACACCGCCCATCATTGTTCCTTCATAAGGGCAATCACTTGGAATATTTTCTTTTCCTTTTACATAAACTCTCATAATATTATAATGAATTTTATTATATTTAAAATTTGCTAATCTAAGAAAATAAAATTTTAAAAAATTATAAAGGAAAATTATAAAGGGATTATTTTATTTTTATAAAATTAAAATAATTAATAAGATAAAATATTCAAACTAAATCTTTGCCTTCTTCGTTCTTTATTTTAATAACTAAAACAGGACAGGCTTTTGCAGCTTCTACTAAATTATCATTTGCTTCTGTATCTAATTCAAATTTTCCATTTCCTAAATCTTTACTACCAATTAAATCTGCTTTTCCATCCTCAACCATTTTAAAATGCTCTGGAGCCATAGCTGCACATGCACCTGCACCAATACAATTTTCTCTGTCAAATATAATTTTATATCTTACCATTTTATCACCTTTTTTTATTTGTTAAATTATTTATTAAATTGTTTTTATTACAGATAGGAAAATTTATTTTTAATTATTTATTTCCACTTAATTTTGATAAAACATTATCAATTATATTTTTTTTCTTTTTTTGGTTTTTTTTATCTTGCTTTTCTTGTTTTTCTTTTGTGTTTTTATCTTTTTTATTTTCTGTTGTTTCTTCTTTTTTTAAATTATCTGTTTTATATTTTTTTCAGGCTCAACAAATTCTAATTTTTGTTTTTCTTTGTTTGAATTTTTTATATTTTCTATATTTTTTATGATTTCTTTAGTTTTATCTTTTTGTTCTTGTTTCTCTTCTTTTTTTTCTTTTAATTCTGGCTGTTCCATATTGATTTTTTGTAAAAAAGAGATTTCATCATGATTTTCATTTTTATTTTCATTAAATCTTTTTGAAAAATCATTTTTATTTGAAAATTCTTTTTTATTAAATTTACTATCAAACTTGTTATCTTTAAATTTATTAAATTTATTGAACTTATTTTCTTTTTCATCTTTAAAATTATTTTTAAAATTATTTTTTTTAAAATTGTTGTTAAAATTATCATTGTTTTGTTTATTATTATCAAAATTTTCTTTTGTTTTTTCAAAGCTTTTTTGTTCTTGTTTCTGTTCATAAATTCTATCTTTTATCAAGGCTCTGTCTAAGTCCCTGTCCAAATCAATAAATTCATCTGCTTGTCCTATTATTCTAGAAGAAGCTGTTTTTCCAAAAGCAATTACTTCTGCTCTGCAACCTAATGCCTTGACATGCTCAATCAAATCTTTAAAATCTCCATCCCCAGAAACTAACACAACAACATCTAATTTTGAAGCCATTCTCATTATGTCCATTGCAATTCCAACATCCCAGTCCCCTTTTTTTGCTCCGCCAAAAAAAATCTGTAAGTCTTTGCTTTTTACTTCATAACCTAACTTTTCTAAAGCATCAAAAAAGTTTTCTTCTTCTTTTATATCTGCTTTTATAACATAGGCAATAGCCCTTATTAATTTTCTTCCAGCAACAGCCTTACTTAAAATATGGCCAAAACTTACTTTTGAATTATAAAATTGCTTTGCACTATAATACATGTTTTGTATATCTACAAAAACACCAACTCTTTGGTCTTTATGAATCGGCATTATTTCACCTTTAATTCTTTAAATTTTTTCTATTTTTTTCTATCTTTTTATATTATTTATTTTTTTTATATTAGCTTATATTATTTTATATATTACCCTATTTATATTACCCTTTTTATTAATATTTAACATATTTATTAATATTTAAAATTTTTATTATAATTTTCAACTTCTAAAATAATTAAGTAATTATTTTGTAAATTTAATAAAATACATTTTTTTATATCAAAATAACTTAAATTGTCAACAAAAGATATTCTCTCAGTACTTAATTGTTCAAAAATATTTGGATTATTAATATCATAAGATTTTAAAAGATTACAATCTATAAAACAAAAATCTTCTCTATTAAGAATATATGAATTGACTATAAAAATATTTAAACTTTTTAATTCTAAATAGTAATTTTCTATTAATTCTTTTACCACTGATAATGGCCTTTCTACCACTTCTCCGGCTGATATGGCAGATGACACTTCATCATTCAAAAGTACTATCTTTCCCATATTATTCCCAGTTTTCCCACATTTTTTTTGATCTTTTATAAAAATAAGAACACAATATTATACTT
>JAWBPL010000133.1:0-2793 GCA_038825025.1 Candidatus Woesearchaeota archaeon
GCTTTTCCATTGTGATCATTAATTTTATGAAAAATTCAGATATAAATTGCTCAAAATTTTTTAATTCATATGCTTTATTTTTCAAAATTTCAAAAGCTTCTAATTTTTTTTCTAAATCTTTTAATTGATTTATTAAGATAGTTTTTTCTTTATTAATTGAAATAATTTCAATTTCCTGTTTCTTTTCTAACTCTTTTATTTTATCAAAAATTTCTTTTTGCTTATTAAAATCAGATTCAGAATCTTTATAAGTCAAAATATCTGAATTTAATTTCAATAAATCAGAATTTAATTTATCTATTTCATTAAGATATGCTGTTTTTTCTAAATCAATTGATTCTAAATTATTTTGCTCGTTTTTTATATTTTCCTGTAAATTTTTCTTTTCTATTGCTTTTAAATTGTAAGCCCTTATTTCAGACAAAATCTTTTTTTTATTATCAATTTCTGCTTTTAAATCAAGAGAATTATCTTTTTTTATATTTTCTAAATCAATTAAAGATTCTTTTAATTTATTTAATTCTAAATATTTTTTTTCAATATCTTTTGCTTTTTCATTTAAAATTGCTAATAACTCTGATTTTTCTTTTAAATTTTTTTCTAAAAGATCAAGCTTTTCTAAATTTTTTTTTATTGTTTTTATATTATTTTCTAATTTTTCTTTAGATTCATTATATGCATTTAATTCAGAATCATTTTTATTTATATTTTCTGATTCTTTTTCAATTACTTCTTTTTTATGATTATCATCTACTTTCTGCAAACATAAAGGACAAAAATCAGTGTTTTTTAAATTTTCTATAATTTTTTTAGAATTTAAGTTATTATGAGATAGTTTTTCAATATTAATTTTTGTTTCATTTAATTTTTCTGATAATTTTTCAAATAATTCTTTTTGAGAATTTTTTAATTCTAGTTTTTCTTTTATAATTTTTATTTCATTTTCAATTGTTTCTTTGTTTTTTATTTCTTCTTTTAAGTTATTTAGTTCCAGCTCTGATTTTTGAATATTATATAAAAGGTTTTTTATTTTTTGCTCTAATGCAGATTTTTCTTTTATTTCTTTATTATAAAGTTCATTTAAATTTGTTATTTCATTTTCAATTTCTTTCTCTTGTTTAATTTCATTTATGTCTTTATAAGTTTTAAGTTTTTCTTCTAATAAAAAAATTTTTTTTTTAATAAGATCTTTTTTTGTTTCTATGTTTTGAATAATTTCTTTTTTTGTTTTGAGATGATTTTCTTTTATTTCTATTTCTTTTTTTAATTCATTATATTTTTTTAGGTTTTTTTCTTTCTCTTCATATGTTCTTTTTTCAAGTTCTAATTTTTTTTTTAATTCATTGAAGTTTTCAAGCTCTGTTTTTAATTGTTCTTCTAATTGGTTTATTTTTTTTTTATATTCTTGTGTGTTTTTTTCTATTTCTATGTAATTTTCAAGCCTTATTTCTATTTCTGAAATTTTTTTTCTTAATTCTTTTGCATATAAATCTGCATTTTCCCTTATTGTTTTATATTTGTCAATGTTAAATAATCTTCTTAATGTATCAAGCCTGTCTTCTGAATTTTCATATAATATTTTTTTCATTTCTTCTTGGGGACAATAAACAGTATATCTGAAAATGTTTGTTTTTGATTTATTTATGAGCTCTTCTGGATAACCTAAAATTTCTATTATTTTAGCTTTTAATTCTGTTGGAGTTCCTTCAAATTTCTTTCCATTTGTTATTATATAACCAATATCCTGAATTATGTTTTCTTTATTTCTTTTCAAGGCTCTTTTAATAATATAATTATCATTATCCAATTCAAAACAAAGCTCAACAGAACAAGAGTTTTTTCCATTTTTTAATATTAGATAGCCCGGCAAATCGCTTTTATTTATTCCGAATAATGCAAACTCAATTGCTAATAAAATAGTTGACTTTCCAGAGCCAATATCGCCTGATAAAAGCAGTTTTCCGCTTGAAAAGTCAATTGTCTCATTAATATAGCTTCTGACATTTTCAAGCTTTATGTATTTAATAAACATAATTTTTTATATTTTTTAGAAATTTAAAAAGGTTTAGTTAGTTCTGTATTTTATTATAAAAGATATTTTTATCAAAAAAAAGAAAGAGCAAGAAAAAGTGCATTTCAAAAAGTATTTATATTAAATAGAGAATATAAAAGTATAATGATTGATAATTTAAAAGAGGGCTATAAGACTATTTTAATAAAAGATATAGTAAAAAGTTATTCTCTATTTGGAATTCCTGATTTTCAAAGAGGTCTTGTCTGGGATAATGAAAAAAAAGCAAAATTTATTTTCTCATTATATAATCATTATCCTATAGGAATGTTTGTATTATGGAAAATTGATTCTAAATTAGACTTAATGAATATTGGAATAGGACTTAAAAACAAAAAAAAATATAAATATTTAATTATTGATGGTCAACAAAGAATAAGAACCTTATATGAAGTTTTTAATGAAAATTCTGAAAATAAAGATAATAATTTAACATTAGCCTGTTTTAATGTTAGAGAAGTGAAAATCCATTATTTAAGAGATCCAAAGCACTACAAGGATAATTCTAGATATAAGAAAAATTGGTTTCCTATAAAGATATTAATAAGATATTATAAAGAAAAAGATGAAAAATTACTTGAGGAATATGTATTTGATGTAGATAAAAAATCAATTTCAGAGTATGGAGAAAAATTTCATAATATATTAAATCAAGAAATACCTTCATATGTTTTTCCTTCTAATTCTGAAGAAGCAGAAGTTATTAAAGCATATAATGCAAT
>JAWBPL010000134.1:0-2787 GCA_038825025.1 Candidatus Woesearchaeota archaeon
ATAAAATATTCTTAAAAATTTCCTATAAATAAATAAAGGTTTTTTAGCATATACTCTCTCTCTTGTCATATCTTTAAAACCAAATATTTGTAAAAAATTTTTTTTTTTAAAATATCAAATATAATTATTTCATTTTTGTATTCTAAATTTTAAATAACAAAAAAATTTATTTATAAAATTATTAATTTTATTTTTAAAAAAATTTATTTTTATAGAAGAAAAATTATTAAATAATTTGATATTGGAGAAAAAAAAAAAATTATTCAATAATATTCAGATATAATTTTTTATAGACCAAATTTTTTTTCTTATTAAAAACTTAATTTTTTGTAAATTTATTATATTTTTTTTTATACAAAGTTGTTTATTTTTTAATATGTTATAATAATGAAAAAAATTGAATTATATATATATATATTTGTTTGAAAAGAATATAATTTATTATGAAATAAAGATAGTTGATTATTTATTGTTAAAATATAATTATCTAAATAATTATAATTTTCTTTATGTTTATGTTCAATAATATAATCTAATGTTCTATAATTTTGCCCATCACATCAAATAAAAAAAAAATTAGTATTACGCTTTGAAAATATTAATTTTTTATAAACTAAATCACTAATACTATATTCATGTTTATTAAACAAATAATAATTTTTTTTTTTTAATTCTTTTAATAAAAAAGTCTTCATTATATTTCATTTTTTTATTTTTTTTTCTTATATTTTTATAATGACTAAGGTCAGAATAATTACAATCTACTCACTAGGATTCGAACCCAGACCTCATCCGTTATGAGCGGAGTGTTGTACCATTCAACCATGAGTAATCTATTCTAATTTTTTATTTTCCTAATTTTAAAAATTCTATCTAATTAAAAATTAAATATATATATATATTTTTTTATATTCATTTCTTTTTTCTTTTTATTAGTATTATATAACTAAATATATTACTATATTTACATTTATAACCTATTAATGTAATAACCTATTACAAAAAAAAAAATTAATTTTGAAAGTATCTTCTTATTTTATATTTTTTTTCAATAATTAGATTTTTTATACGTAGCTTCTCAACGTTTTGCTTTTAATAAACAATTGATTCACCATTGGTATACTTTTTCCAGTCCTCTCGTACTAAGAAAAAACTTTCTCAATTTTTAAATTAACAACAGATAGGGACCGAACTGTCTCACGACGTTCTAAACCCAACTCACGTATCGCTTTAATTGGTGAACAACCAAACCCTTGGAACCTTCTTCAGCTCCAGGATGCGATGAGTCGACATCGAGGTGCCAAACGATCCCGTCGATAAGATCTCTCGAGAATCATTAGCCTGTTATCCCTAGCGTACCTTTTATCCGTTAAGCAATATCTCTTCCATATGATGATATTGGATCAATATGACCAACATTTAAAATATTTCTGTTCAACTTGTTAGTTTCACAGTTAAGCAAATATTTATCATTTTACGTTTCAAATAATAGTAAATTATTTGAAATTTGCCTTTGTACTCCTCCGTTACTTTTTTGGAGGAAGCCGCCCCAGCTAAACTAATCTTTTATAATTTTCCTCTAACTTAGAGTGAAAAAAAGAAAAAAGAAAAAATAGTATCTCACCTCGTCTCTTTGTTTAACTTTCATTAAAAAATCCTAAACTCCTATTTATACTTCATATTCTTTTTTCTTTTTTTATTATAAAATATAGTAAAGGTGCATAGGGTCTTTCCGTCTAATTGTTAAAAATTCGCATCTTCACAAATACTTCAATTTCATTGAATAAATATTAGAGACAGTGAGAAAGTCGTTACACCATTCATGCAGGTTGGAACTTACCCGACAAGGAATTTCGCTACCTTAGGACCGTCAGAGTTACAGCCGCCATTAACTGTGATTTATATTTAAAACTTTAAAATTTTAAAATTTTATCTTACAACATAGGGCAGGTGTCAGATTTTATACATCAGTTTACACTTTTGCAAAATCCTGTGTTTTTAATAAACAGTCGCTTTCTCCTATTCTGTTACACCATTTTTGGCATTCCTTCTCCCGAAGTTACGGAATTATTTTGCCGAGTTCCTTTAATATTTTTCAAACATCGCCTTAGTATTCTATACTTATTCACCTGTGTCGGTTTTGGTACGGTCTTTAGAAAAAGATATTTCCAGAAAAAATAAGAAATTTATATTAAACTTATCTTTCATATAAATTTTTTATTTTTTGTCACTTTTTCTGATATTAAAAATTCTCTTTTAAGAATTAAATTATCATTTTCTTATTAGAGACCGATTTATTTTTTTCAATAATTATTAATTTATGAAAAAAACCTAGAATTATTCGGCGATAATGTTTTTCACATTATTTTTAATTACTTATGTCAGTATTCTTTCTATTGATTTCTCCAATAAATTTTTCAATTTATCTTCATCAATTTACAATATATTCTGCTACCATAATCTATATTATTTATAATTTCGGTATTATATTTTTAAGATTCTGACATTATCGATATATAAATACAAGATTTAATGAGCTGTTACGCTTTCTTTAAAGGATGACTGCTTCTAGGTCTACCTTTTAAATCATTTTGTACTTATATCATCTTTATATCACTGAATATAATTTTGAAACCTTAATTAATAATCTGGGCTGTTTCCCTTTCGATTATAAACCTTAGAACTTATAATCTGTTTGTTATTCATTTTATTTATAAAATTCAGAGTTTAAATAAAGTTGGTAAAATTTTCATTCCCCTAATTTATCTAGTACTTTAACTTTATAAT
>JAWBPL010000135.1:0-2783 GCA_038825025.1 Candidatus Woesearchaeota archaeon
ATTTACAGTAATGTTAGGCAAACTGTTATTTAAATAAGGCTGCCTGTTTAAATTTTTAACATTTATGTTCCAAGAAAAAGAGACATTGTTTGCTGTTTTATTATTTCTAATATCTGAAACAATTAAGGTTATATTATGATTGCCAGAGCTATCAAAATCAAAATAATAACTTATATTTTTTGAGTTATTTAAAAAATTGTTATTTTTTAACCAGGTGAAATTTAAATTATCGTTGTCTAAATCTGTTGTGTTATGATTAAAATAAATAGTCATGTTCTCTGATATATTAATAGTTGTATATGAGCCAGAAAAATCTGAAACAGGCTTCCAAGATGATGAAAAATTTGTATAAGGTGATCCAAAAGGAGTTATATTATTTATTATTGGTACATTGCTTCTATTTATAACTGAGATATTCCATAACATTGAGCTTTTATAATTATATAAATCTTGAACTGAAAAATTAATTAAAAAGTTTCCTTTATCTTTAGCTTGTAAAGTTAATAAAGATTTATAATTTCCTGAATTATTTTGATTTTCTAAATTAAATAAAGTAAAATTTGTTTCATTTCCATTTATAAAAGAATAATTGAAAATTAAATTATCAAATTGATTGCATGTTAAATCATCATCAGAAGCTATTAGATATGTGCTAAAAATTTCATCTTCAAATAAAGTAATGTTTTGTAAAGTGCTTATAAAAGGCATATCTGGGCTCATGTTTATTGAAACATTAATTATTGTTGAATTCTCAGCTCCAAAAGAATCAAAAATTTTTATTAAAACAGAATAATTTCCAACATCTAAACAAGTTGGTGTAAAGTTTATTAAACCTTGATTTGAAATATTAAATAATGTTGTGTTTATGTAAAAAGAAACATTTTTGTCTTCTAAATCAGATGCATTTATCTTTAAAGTGTATAATAGATCTTCTTTTGCATAGATATTTGGCAATGATTGATTAAAAAAAGGAATTGAGTTGTTTAATATAGTTATGATTAATATTTTTTCATCAAACAATCCATATTTATCACTAACATTTACTTTATAACTAAATGTTTTTCCAATATGTGTTTCATTTGGTGTAAAATTAATTTCGCCTGTGTTTGGATTTATTAAAAAGTAAGGGCAGTCTATACATAATGTAGAATTGCTATCATAAGTTAAATAGTCTGTTAAGTCTGTTTGATAATCAATATCAATGTCTGTTGCATTAACATAATAAGTAAATTCAACAAAAGAATATGCACTTAAATTTGTTAAATTTTTATTTGAAAAACTATTATTTATATGAAAACTTAGCTCATTTATTACAGGAGCATCATTTACATTTGATACATTTAATTCTAAGGTTATGTTTGAATAAGCATTTTTTGAATCAATTACTTTTAAATTTATTATTTTACATTTAATATGGCTTTCATTTAATGGAAATGCTTTTATTAATGCAGAAGCATTATTACTATTATTTAATAAAGTTATGTTCCATGGGCTTACAGAACAATAAGGTGTTGTTATTGTAAATGATAAAAGTTCATTTTCATCAATGTCTGTTGCATTTATTAATAACTGAAAGTTTTCTGTTTGATTGTAATATCTGTCTTTGCTTTCTATATAAGTAAAGTTTGGCAGATGATTTGTTGTAATAACTTCAATATTAAATAATTCTGAATGATTAACAGAAGTTGTTAAAGGATCATATAAAGTTAAGTTTATAGTGCAGTTTCCAATTTCATTTATTGTTAAAGTTTGGTTATTTATAACTTGAAATATAAAAGAATTATTGCTTGTTCTATTTATTTCAAAAACAGAAACTGGGTTGTATGGACAATTATAAGAATTGAAACTTAAATTAAATAAACCTGAAGGATTTTCCTCGTCACTTACAGAAATTATATGTTGTAATTTTTGGCTTTCATTTTTTGTTGCATTATTTAATGAAACAAAATAAGGCTTGTCATTTTTTGCAGTAACATTTAAAAAGAACTTTTTTGAAGATGATGAAAAATCAGAATCAAAAGCAATGCAAGTAAAATTATATAATTTTGAACTTAATGGCTCAACATCACTTGAAACAGGCTGCCAAGAAATTGTGCTTTCTGTAATAGAAAATTTGCTCGGAACACACATATAAGAAATAAGGGCATCATTATCAGGGTCTGTTGTTGCTATATCTCTAGAATAAAGGGAATCTTCCTCAATTGAATCATTTATAACATTTGGCTGATAAGGAGGAGCATTTACAATTGTTGTTTTAGCACTTCCATAGTTTAAGGAATTATTCCATTCTACAACAGAGCAGTTCCATATTTCATTTTTTTTTGCAATAAAGCTAGAAAGAACTTGTATGCTAGTTGTTTCTTTTATTTCTGAATAAATATTAGTGCCATTATACCAAGTAACATTAACTTTTTGAAATGTTGTTGTATTCCAAGAACAAATTAAATTATCTAATGTTGTTGCATTTTCCGGTGTTAATGAAACTGGCAATGAATCAACAGATAAAACAAAATTCAAAAAAAAAAGAAAAAAAACAAAATTAAGAAAAAAAAAGAAAAAAAAGCCATGCTTTTTTTTTCGGGGGTTGATAGCATGGCTTTTAGAAATGATTTTTTTTAATAGAATAGGAGTTTTTTGCATTTTGAAATTTTAGATGGCATTTTTTATGGCTTATCATTTGATTAATTTTTTTCAATTTTTTTGATTTTTTCTTCTAAAACATAAACAATATAATCTTTTAATGTTTTTTCCTCAATTGCTGATTTTATTTTTAATTTTTTATG
>JAWBPL010000136.1:0-2779 GCA_038825025.1 Candidatus Woesearchaeota archaeon
ATATTTAAAAAATTATTTCTTTATTTAGCCATATTGGTTTTAATTTCTTTTTTTATAATTGCACAACAAGAGAATTTTAAAAAATACAAAATAAAATACAAAATAGAATACTTTATCAATGATTATTCTGGCTTACTATCAGAACAAGAAATTTTAGAAATTGAGCCTATTTTAAAAGAAATTTATGATTCAAAAATAGCTGAATATTCTATTGTAATTATAAATTCAACCGAGGGAATTGATATTGAATCTTTTTCTTATAATTTAGCAGAAGGCTCTCTTGGCAATAAAGAAAAAAATAACGGCTTGCTCTTACTTATTGTTTTGGATGATAAAAAATACAGGTTTGAAGTCGGCAGAGGCTTAGAACCATTATTGCCAGATGTTGTTGTTGCCAGAATTGGAAGAAAATATATTGAAGAAAATTTTAAAAACGGATTTTATAAAAAAGGATTGCTTGAAACATCTCTTGCCATAAAAGAATATCTGTTTAATAATACTGAAGGTATTTATTTTAAAGATATAAAAAAAGAAGTTCAATTTGAAAAAAATGCTGAATTAAGAGCATTTATTATTTTGATAATATTAATAATAATTGCAATATTAATAATTTATCTAGCCTCAAAAAACACAAGACCAATTAAAAAAAGAGATAACCAGGATTATTTTACAAGTGCCTATATTTTAAGCACAATTTTAAGAGGAGGAAAAAACTCAGGTGGCTTTGGTGGTGGCTCTTTTGGCGGTGGTGGCTTTTCAGGAAGGTGGTAAAAAATGTGTTTTAACATAAAAAATATTTTTAAAAAAAATGAAAAAAACAAAAATGAGTTTAGTATAAAAAATAAAAATCATGAAAATGAAAAAATTTTGAAATGCCCTAAATGTAATATCTATATGAAAAAGATTAAAAAGAATGGCATAATTATAGATGTTTGTGATAAATGCAATGGCATGTGGCTGGATGATAAAGAAATTGAAAAATTATTAAATTATAAAGAAAAGATAAATTAAATACATAGAAAAAAATTAATCTATATAAAAAATTAAAAAGAATAAAATTAAAAAATTAGGTGAAAAAAATGTCTAAAAAAAATAATGAAGAAGAATTGAAAAAAGAATATAATGAAAAAAATTACACATGGATTTTTGTTTTGCTTGGCTTTATCGGGTTTTTTTTAATAATTGGCTTATTTATTATGACAAATTACAATAATTTGGTTTTTTTAGAGGAAAATGTAAATCAAAAATGGGCTAATGTTCAAACAGCTTATCAAAGAAGAGCTGATTTAATTCCGAATTTAGTTGCAACTGTAAAAGCATATAGCGATTATGAAGGCGAGGTTTTAACACAAATAACAGAAGCAAGATCTTCAATTGGAAATGCAAAAACACCTAAGGAATTAGAGCAAGCAGATACTGAATTTAATAGTGCATTATCCAGATTATTAGTTGTTGTTGAAAATTATCCTGAATTAAAGGCAAATCAAAATTATTTGGATTTGCAAGCACAATTAGAGGGAACAGAAAACAGAATAAAAGTTGAAAGAGATTTATACAATAATGCAGTAAAAGATTTTAATCAAAAAATAAGGTTTTTTCCAAGCAATATAATAGCAAATTTATTTGGCTTTAATCAAAAAGATTATTTCCAAGCAAAAACAGGAAGTGAAAATGCTCCTGATGTTTCTGAAATATTTAATAAATAGAAAGTAATTTTTTTTCTCTTTTTTTAAAATACAATTTTATGGTAAAATGTAATTAAAAATTATTTTCTTTTTTATTTTAGATAAATTTATTATAAATTGAAAAAAATGAAAAAAAATAAAACTTGCAGCAATTGTCAAAACAAAATGATTGAATTAAAAAGTAAGACTCCAGAAGGAATAGCTTATATATATTACAAATGTCAAAATTGTGGTGAAGAAATATTAGATATGGCTCAATTAAATAAAGTAGCAACTGAATATAGAAAAATAAAAAGATTTAATGCTAAATTAACTAAATGGGGCTATAATCTAGGTGTTAGAATTCCAAAAGAATTAATAAAAAAATATAATTTTAAAGATAATGTAATTATTATCCCTGAAAATGAGGGAATAAAAATAATACTTAATTAAATCTAATGCTGTAATTTGTGTTGTAATTTTTGTTATAATTTATTTAATTGTTTTTTCAAATATTCCTCAATGTTATAAGTGCCATCAACAGGGGCATTTAAAAAGCCTTGAAATGCTGATCTGGCCAATCTTCCATTTTGAAGCCAATAAAATAACCAATCTGCTGCATATTTTGGGTTTTCTTGTATAAAACCAGAGCCGATGTTTAAAAGCCATTCTCTATTGTAATTTTCATGAGCACCTACTGGCGGAGCAATTATAATTGGCAATCCTAAAGCACAATAAAATGATAATTCACTTGGCTTTGTCCATAAAATGTCTGTTTCTCTCAACAATTTATTAAAAGTTTCAAAATATTTTTCTTTTGTAAGCTCAAACAAAATAATTATGCTTTTTCCTAAATAATTAGCCAAGCCTAAGTTATTTACAATAGTTTCATAATAGCTTCTAACATGAAGCCTTATTCCAGCTGATAAAATAATTCTAATTTCATCAGAAATTATTTTTTCTTTTAATGATTTCAATAGATCATAGCCAATTTCAATTAATGAGCCTGCTCCTCCTACTGCATACATTAAAGTTAATGGTCTTTTATTGCTTTTTTTATAATTTTTTTTAAAATCATTATTTTTTTTTATATTATCAATAGTTTTTATATTAGC
>JAWBPL010000137.1:0-2720 GCA_038825025.1 Candidatus Woesearchaeota archaeon
TTTTTATAAAATTAATTTATTTTTAATTCATAAAATTCTTGTGCAAATAAATTTACATCTTTGCCTTGACCTAATGCAATTATTTCATATATATGATTTCCTGGAATTAAATTTTCATCAATATATTCAGTAAATTCATTGCAATTTCCTTGATGCTTATATAATAAGTTTTTGTTTTTTAATAAAGTTATTTCTGAACATTTTCCTAATAAGTTCCAAGTTATTTTTACTTTATTATCTTCATAATTTGCTTTAAAGTCTCGTATAATTAAATAGTCTTCTGTTGTATATGCAGGCAATATTTCAGTATCTGAAGTTTCCTTTCTTTTTACTGTCAATTCATAATAATAATATTTGTTTTTTTCTAAATTTTTATCTAAATAATTTAAATTTTTTCCATTGTAAATTAATTTTTTATCATTCAATTCTGGAGTTTCTGATCTATAAAGTTCAAAATTACCAAAAGGATATTTTGCCTTCCATTCTAATTCTATTTCATTTTCAGTTGGATAAAAAGTAAATTTTGTTATATCCTGTAATTCGTCATTAGTGCAAAATTCGTCTTCTTTTTGTATTTTGTTATTATCTTTTTCAACAATTATTTTATAGGAATAACATTTGTCTTTTTCTAAATTATTATCAGTAAAAGTTTTTTCATTTTGTGTATATATTTCTTTATTATCTCTAAATAAAGTTGTTTTATCAGCTTCAATATTTGTTTCCCATTTTAAAGTAATTGAATTGTCTGTGTAAGATTCTTTAATAAAGCCTATTAATTCTAAATCATTAATTTTTGTTTCTATTTCTATTGCTGTTTTTTCACTTTCTTTTATATCATAAGTTTCGTTGTATGCTGAAATTTCATATTTATATTTTTTATTTAATTCTATGCTTGTATCTTCATAAATAAGTTCTGTTGTCTCTGTTAATTTTTCATTATCTCTATAAATAATATATTTTTCAGCTTCAGTGTTTAAATTCCATGTTAAGATAATTTTATTATTTGAAAATTCAGCTTTGAAATTTTCTACTTTTGGTGTTTGTCTTTTTTCAATATTATCAAAAAATTCTCTTAAATCATTTAATTTTGCATAAAAAACTGGTTTATAGCCATCTTTTGAATCTTGAGCTTCTATGAAAAGCCAGCAATCATTATCTCTAAAAGCAGAATTCTGAACTATTAAATCAGTTTCAAAAGTTAATGATAATGAATCTGGATAAATAGAACTTTCTGTTTCAAAAGGACAAAAGTTTCTATCTAAAATATTAAATTTTTTATTTGCTTTAAATTGAATATTTATGTATTTATCATCTCCTAAACATTGTTCTAAGTTTTCATTATCTTTTAAACCATTTTCACATTTTTTTGTTTCTATTTGACATTTACATTCATTATTGCATTTATTAGGACATTTACTTGAATCTGTGCCATCACATTCTTCATTACCTTCTAATTTATTATTTCCACATTCTTCTGAATTACTTGGTTGTTCATTTGTTGTTCCTGTATCTCCACCGGGTGTTCCTGTATCTCCTCCTGTTGTTGTTCCTGTATCTCCACCGGGTGTTCCTGTATCTCCTCCTGTTGTTGTTCCTGTGTCTCCAAGACTTCCTGTTTCTCCACCCGTTGTTCCTGTTCCACTTTCTGTTGTTCCTCCTGTAGATTCACAACTTATTTTTCCATCCTTAATTATACAGCCTGATTGAACTAAACACTGAGAATTATAATTAAAACTAAAAGTTCCTTGACCTGTTTGTTCTGGTTTGGGAATGCAATCAGTTATTTGAGAAGCAGAACATTTTTTATTGTCATCTGATTTGAAAATGCAACAATAGTTATTAGTTGAATCACAGGTTGCTGTGCCACATTTACATTTTGTTACATCATTAGTAAAAGTGTTTGGTGTTTGACCATCTCTTTTGTCGCAGTCTGGAATTTCTCCTAAAACAAAATTTATAGTAACTACTAAAAAGAATATACTTATTAGGAATATTATTTTGTTTTTATTCATTTTCAGATTCTGTTTCCTCACTTTGTTCTAGTGAGCCGCATTGCTCGCAGTCTTGTGAATCTTGCCAGATACCTATTATTGCTGGTTTTTCATTATAAGTGCAACCATTACATATAACACATTCTTTACAGCCTTTATAATTTATTTTTTTACCTATCCATGAAACAGGACAATATTTTTCATCAAAACATTTATCTGTTTTTTCCCATTTTCCACCTGTAAATGAATTTTCATCGTTTTTGCACTCTTTACATTCATTATCTATAAAATCAGTATGGCCCATATTATCTCCTGAGCACAAAGAATAAACTTTTTCAATTGCACCTGTGCCTTTAAATAAAATTCTGGCTGCACCCATTAAACAAGCATCTGGTGCTTTATCTGGTGCTTTATTATTATGGGATTCAATTGTAAATTCTAAAACAGGTTTTTTTTCTTCTCCTTTTGTTTTATAATAAAAATGCGGATTTTTAATATAACAATCATCATCATCATAACACAAGGGTTGAATTTCTATCTCCAAGGCCTTACATAATTTTTTCAAATTATCATCCTCTATAGAATCACAATTTATTTGTTCTGATTCCCTCTTTCCTGTTATTGTTTGTTCTTCAGAAACAACTTCCTTTGTTCTTTGAATACTATCTAAAAAAGTACTAGATGTGTCTGTTGACTCTTCTTCCTTTGGTGAAGCACTTAAACACGAAT
>JAWBPL010000138.1:0-2686 GCA_038825025.1 Candidatus Woesearchaeota archaeon
GTTTCCATATAAATAAAAATAAAATGTATTTATTTAAAAGCTTACTTAAATTTTTAAAAAATATATTATTTTAAATTAAAAAGTAAAAATTAAAAAAATTAAAATTGCAAACCTTTAAAAACTATTGATATTATCTTATATTTTTAATGGATAGATTTAACAGAGAAGAATTTAAAAAAAAGTTTCAAAAATACTTAAATGTAAGATATCTTCTTTTTGCATTAATCTTTTTAATTGCTTTTTTAGTCTGGGGAAAATATGTTGTTGGTTTAGCTTTATTGGCTATTTTTTTGCCATTTACTTTTTTCACAATAAAATATAGTAAAATGATCCCTAACATATCAATTGAAAGTAATACAGCAATGACTTTTTTTATAGGCTATGTTTTTGGCAGCAAGTATGGCTTAATTTATGGTCCAATTGTAGGAATTAGCTGTTATGCATTAAATAGCTTTATTTCTCCTGGATACATATTGGCACCTATTGTTGCTGGAATTTCCGCTATATTTATGGGTTTTTTTCACTTTACATTACATTTAAATTTTATACAATCTTTTTTTTTAGCTTTAGTTATAAGAACAATATTAGCTTTTCTAATTTTTATAAAATTGTATGATCCTGTTGAAGTAACAATGCATCAGGTAACACAATTTATTTCTAATTTAGTTATTTATTTGCCATTATTGAGTTTGTTATATGAGTTAATAAAAGGATTTGTTTAAGAAAACATAAATTCATAAAAATAATTAAAAAAATATAAAAAAACAAATCATTATAAAATAAATTGTTTTTCTTTTATTTATGAGTTTCCAAGATATAAAAAAAATTGAAAACAAAGATTTTTATTTAAACCAAGCTTTTAAAAAAGCAAAATTGCTTTCAATTACATTAAAAAGATCTTTAAAAATTAAAGAGCCTATAAAAAAAACAAAGGAAATAGAAATACAAAAATTAGATTTTATAAGAGCATATTTAAAAGAAGAATTTAAAAATATTATAACACAATTTCCAAATTTTGATTCATTAGACGATTTCTATAAAGAATTAGTTAAATTAACAATGGATTATGTTTATTTAAAAAAATCATTGGCAAGCTTAAACTGGGCAAATGAAAAATTTGATTTTTTCTTTAATCTTTATAAAAACAAAATAAAGAAAGATAGTGATTTTTTAATAATAAAAAAGCATTCAAGAGAATATTATGGAAGGATTTCCAGCATTTTAAGGCAGATAGAAAAACACTTGCTTTATTTAGAAGAAATAAGAAAAACCTTAAAAGAATTTCCAGTTATAAAAACTTCTTTATTTACAATATGCTTATTTGGCTTTCCTAATGTTGGAAAAAGCACATTATTAAGCAAATTAACAACTTCAAAACCAGAAATAAATGATTATCCTTTTACAACAAAATCATTAAATTTAGGCTATATAAAAGAAAATGCAAGAACAATACAAGTAATAGATACCCCTGGAACACTTAATAGGCTGGAAAAAATGAATAATATTGAATTACAGGCTTATTTAGCTTTAAAACATGTTGCTAATTTAATTGTTTTTGTCTTTGATCCTAGTGATGAATTTGAAAAACAAGAAAAATTATTAGAAACAATAAAAAAATTTCAAAAGGATATAATAATTTATGTAAGTAAAACAGATTTATTAGAGCAAAAAGAAAACCCTTATGAAATAGACCTAAGAGATAATTTAAATCTATTAAAAAACAAATATAAAAAAGAAATTGTTTTTACAAATTTAGAAGAATTAAAAGATTATATAAAAAAAGAATCTATAAAAAAAGAAAATATTAAAGAAAAAAGAACCGAATTAATAAATAAAATACTAAAATAAATAAATAAAATTAGTTAATTTTTTTCACAGAAATTCTGCATTTTATAGGCAATTTATAATTTGCTTTTTTTAATGCATCTCTTGCTGTGTTTATTGAAATTTCATTAACATAAACAGACATAATTATTTGGTTTTCTTTTAATTGAACTGCATTTCCAACCGGTTTTCCAAATGCATGTGCCATTCCAGAACTGAATCTGTCTGCACCAGCTCCAGCTGCCAATGCATGCTCTCTCAAAATATGATGTGGATAAGTTCTAACTTGCAATCTAAATCCATTTTTGCCTAATGTTTTTTCCAATAATCTTGTCGCAGTAGTTCTGCCAGATTCAAGAGCATTATCTCTTATTTGTAAAGGCTCTTTGACAAACAAATCTAATCTATGGGAAAAACTACCACTTAAATTTCCAACATTGAATTTAACAACTTTACAAACAGGATTTCCTCTTACAAATGATTTTTTTCTGTATTTTGATTTTCTAGTATTTGGCCTTTCTAAATGCCTATAACATACAAATTTTCTTAATCTTGCCATAAATTTTTTTAGAAAAAAAAAGAGTTTATAAAATTATCTAATGATTATAGAAAAATTATACTAATAAAAAATTTCATTAAAAATAAAATCAAATTTAAAAAAATAAAAATAGTAGAAGAAAAGATATAAGAAAGGAATAAGAAAAGATATAAGAAAAGATATAAGAAAGGAATAAGAAAAGATATAAGAAAGGATATAAGAAAGGATATAAGAAAAGATATAAGAAAGGATATAAGAAAAGATATAAGAAAAGATATAAGAAAAGATATAAGAAAAGAATAAGAAAAGATATAAGAAAGAAAT
>JAWBPL010000139.1:0-2686 GCA_038825025.1 Candidatus Woesearchaeota archaeon
CTTTAAATTTTAAATATCTTCTTAATACATCAGAAAAAATATAGCTTCTCATGTTTCCAATATGGGCAAAATTATAAACAGTAGGGCCGCAACTATAAATCCTAACTTGGCCTTTATTAATTTCTTTGAATTCTTCTTTTTTTCTTGTCAATGTGTTATAAAATCTTAGTGCCATTTTATTTTAGATATAACAAAACTTTTTAAATTTTGGTTTTGTTTTATTAATTTTTTTTATATTATGATAAAAAATATTAGTAAAAACTTAAATTTTTAAAAGTAAAAAATTTTTAATAAACTATGCTTAAAGATTTCCAGCCAAGGTTATATCAGGAAACAATTTTGGCTAACTCTTATGATAAAAACACATTAGTTGTGTTGCCCACAGGATTAGGAAAAACATTTATCTTTTTGTTATTAGCAGCACAGAGATTAAAAAAATATCCAGAAAGCAAAATTTTATTCTTAGGGCCTACAAGACCATTGATTAATCAATATTATAATGTTTTTTTAAAACATTTTGAAATTAAAAATGAGGAAATGGCTATTTTTACAGGAAATGTTAAACCAGAAAAAAGGGAAATATTGTGGAAAAGTTCAAAAATTGTTTTTTCAACACCTCAAGGTCTAGAAAATGATATAATATCTGGAAGAATTGACTTAGAAAATGTTTCTTTATTAGGTTTTGATGAGGCTCATAAAGCAACAGGAAATTATGATTATGTCTGGATTGCACAGCAATATATGAAAAAAGCCAAAAATCCAAGAATTTTGGCATTAACAGCTAGCCCTGGAAGCGATATTGAAAAAATATCTGAAATTTGTAAAAACCTTTTTATTGAAAACATAGAGATAAGGACTGAAAATGATCCTGATGTATCAGAATATATAAAAAAAATTGATATAAAATGGGTTTATGTTGAGTTGCCTAAATACTTTAAAGAAATAAAAAAATATTTAGATAATTGTTATAAAGAAAGATATGATGAATTAAAAAATTTAAATTCTAGTTTTGAAAATATCTATAATGAAATAAGAATAAAAAATATTGAGACAAAAAGAGATTTATTAAAATTACAAGCAGAACTTTTAGCTGAAATAGGAAAGGGAAATAGAGATTACAATATTATGAAATCACTTTCTTTAGTTGCAGAATTATTAAAAATAGAGCATGCAATAGAATTATTAGAAAGCCAAGGAATTACAGCTTTATTAGAGTTTATGGAATCATTAGTTTCAAAAGCAAGCAATACAAAAGTAATGGCTGTAAAAAATCTAGTTTCTAATTTAAATTTCAAAAGTGCTTTAGTAATAGCAAGAAGACTAAAAGAATTAAATGTTGAGCATCCTAAATATGAAGAATTAAAAAAAATTCTAGAGAATTATTTAAGACCAGATAAAAAAATAAGTGAAAATGAAATAAACAAAAAGATAATTATTTTCAGCCAATATAGGGATAATATAACAAGCCTTTATAATTATATTAATAAAATTGAAAATGTAAAAGCAAAAATTTTTGTCGGCCAACAAAAAAAAAAAGAAACTGGGTTAAGCCAAAAAGAGCAGATAAAAATAATTGAGGAATTTAGAAATAATGAATTTAATGTTTTAGTTATGTCAAGTGTTGGAGAAGAAGGCTTAGATATTCCAAGTGTGGATTGTGTTATTTTTTATGAGCCTGTCCCAAGTGCTATAAGAACAATCCAAAGAAGAGGCAGAACAGGCAGGCAAGATAATGGAGATGTTATTGTTTTAGTAACAAAAGGAACAAGAGATGAAGCATATAGATGGGTTGCTCATCATAAAGAGAAAAGAATGAAAGAAATAATAAAAGAATTAAAGAAAAAATTCAGCAATGGAAAAATTTCTATAAATAATAATCTTGGTTTAAATAAATATGAAGCAAAAGAAAACACAATTTTAAATTCAGAAAATACAAAAATTTCAGATTTTGTTTTAGATAAAGAAATTATTATATATGCTGATTACAGAGAAAAAGAATCTGGTGTTGTAAAAAGGTTAGTTGATTTAGGGATTAATGTGAAATTAATTTCATTGGAAGTAGGAGATTATATTTTAAGCGATAGATTATGTGTAGAGCACAAAACAATAATAGATTTTGTTGATTCAGTTATTGATAAAAGATTATTTACTCAATTAAAGGAAATGCAAAAATATGAAAAACAAATATTAATTTTAGAAGGAACTGAAGATATTTATAGTATAAGGCAAATACATCCGAATGCTATAAGAGGCATGCTTTCAATGATTTCTGTTGATTATGGTGTTCCTATTTTAATTGCAAAAAATTTTGAAGAAACTGCTTATTTATTGGCTATAATGGCTAAAAGAGAGCAGATAGAAGAGAAAAGCGATTTTACTTTGCATAGCTCAAAGCCATTAACTTTAAAAGAACAGCAAGAGTATATTGTTTCCTCATTTCCAGGAATAGGAGCGACATTGGCTAAACCTTTATTAAATGAATTTAAAACGATAAAAAATTTAATAAATGCAAGTGAAGAAGAATTAAAAAAAGTTGATTTGATTGGCGAAAAAAAAGCAAAAAAATTAAAAGAAGTTTTTGATTCAGAATATAATAATTAAAGATTATAATTAGAAATTAAATAAAAAAAATTAAATAAAAATATTTTTAAAAACATATTAAAAAAATGAAAATTTTATTTGCTGT
>JAWBPL010000140.1:0-2662 GCA_038825025.1 Candidatus Woesearchaeota archaeon
TAAAAGCTGATCCTTATGTTGAGGCTGTTTTTTTAAATGGAGATGTTTGTGATGAATAAAAAAAAAAATTTGTTGTTTGTTTTAGTTTTTATAGTTTTTATTAATTTTTATTATGTTAATGCTGATTTAAATGAAAATATAAATAAAGCCTCAACAGAAATTGGTGATTTTTTTAATGAAATAGAACATAAAGATATTACAATTATTACAGGCTCTAAAATAAGCATAGAAGAAAAAATGCTTTTTAATTTGATTAAATCAAATATTGTTGATTTGCAAGGCATTGAAATAATAACAGATGACTATGAATTAGAAAACCAGGAAAAATATAAAAACAAAAATCTAGTTTTAATCGGCAGTGAAAAAACAAATATTATTACAAATAAAATAAAACCCAGCTTAAATAATCAAAAGAAAAAAAGTTATTCTCCTTTAAATATTGTTTTTTCTGAATATAACAATAAAAAAATAATGATTGCTTATTCTGAAAAAGAAGATAAAAATACAGATAATAATATATTAGAAAAATCTTTTCTAAGTAATTTTATTGATAAAAAATATGTTCCTTTTGTTGCCTCTTTTTTAAGCATTTTATTTCTTTATTTATGGAATATATTAATAAAAACAGGTTTTCAATTAGGCAATGATCTTATTTCATCTAAAATTTTGCAGAAAATTGTTTCTAAAAAAAAATCCAAGAAAAAATATCTTGAAACAAAAAAACTCCATCAGTTCATAGAAAAAAGTGAAATTTTTGCTTTTTTTTTATATACAATAATAACAGCAATAATATTAAGTTATGCTTGGTCTTCTTCTAAAAAAGAATTTTTTGATCTTTTAATTATTAATTTATTTATAATAGGTTTTATAACATTTATAAGGGAATTTGCAAGGCAATATTATTGCTATAAAGATAAAGTTAATTCTGAATTTGCTTTTTGGCCTTTTGGTTCTTTATTAACTTTAATAAGCACATTTTTAGGAAACACTTTCTCATTATCTTGTTATACATTAGTAGATGAAAACCATGAAAAAAAATTTGGCAAAGTAAGCTTTTATATCTCATTATATACCTTAATTATGTTTTTCATTTCTTATTTTTTCAATATAATTTTTCCAAGCATAATATTACAAATGATATTTGTTTATTCAATTTTTGTCTTGTTTATTGATTTATTTCCTTTATCTCCAATGTCTGGCAATGACATAATAAAATGGAATTTTTTATCTTGGCTTATAATCTATTTGATTGTTTTTGTTTCTTATATTTATATTAATTTTACTGCTTATGTATTTTATATATGAGAAAAAACCTAATGAAAAATAAAAAATTTATAAAAAACCAAAAAATAGAAAGAAAGTTTTCAAACTATTTTTTCATTTCAATGGTTTGAGTAGGATAAGCAAACTCAATCTTATTTTTTTCAAATTTTTCTTTTATTTCAAAATTAATCTTGTCTTTTATTTCTCTAACTGTTTTTGGCATATTAGTTTCAAGCTGATATCTGACTTCAATATCCAAGCTATATGAGCCAAAATTAATAAAATTAATTTCATAACTTGAAATTAATTTTTCTTTTTCTAAAATCTCTTGAACTATTTTTTTAGCCTTTTTCATCTTTTCATTTGTTGTGCTGTAAACTAAATTTAATGTTATTATAACTAATCTTTGGTTTAATCTTTTATGGTTTATTGTTGCTTTTTCTGTTATAAATTTATTTGGAATTGTTACAAATTCGCTATTTATTGTTTTTAATTTTGTGCTTCTTAACCCAATTTCAACTATTTCGCCTTGAACATCAGCAACTTGTATATATTCACCAACTTTAAATGGCTTATCAATTATTATAGTTAAGCCGCCAAAGAAATTTCCCAATAAATCTTGGGCAGCTAATGCAAATGCCAAGCCACCAATTCCTAAGCCAGCTAAAATGCTTGTAACATGATAGCCCATGTTATCTAAAATCATTATTATTGCAACAGCACTTAAAGAAATCTTTACTATTTTTCTTATTAAAGGAAATAATAAATCATCCAAATCAGTTTTAGTTTTTTCTGATAAAGGCATCAAATAATTAACTATTAAAGCATCAATTAATCTAATAACAAGCCAGGAAAAAGCTGTAATTGTTAAAATTTTAAATATTTTAGAAAAAACAGAAAGAGAAGTTTCATTCAATGTCAATTGCTGATAGCCAAGATAAAATCCAAAAATAACAACTAAAAAAACAATTGGCTCTTCAATCATATCAATAATTATATCATCTAATTTTGTTTTTGTTTTTGCTGTGAATTTTTTAATAACATTTGTAGACAAATAATAAAGAATCCTGCCTAAAATAAAAGCTATTGCCAAATATGAAAAAAACAACAAATATTGTTTAATACTATTTCCAAAATACAAAGTTTCTAAAAACATTTTGTAATCACTTAATAATATACTTTTTTATTATATATAAAGATAATTGTTTTTAATATTAAAATTATAAAATAAAAAATTATTTAAATACTAATTTATTTAACTTATTTTAATTATTTTAATTAATTAAATTATAAAACTTATTTAAATTAACTAATTTAAAAAACTTATTTTTTCAATAATAAAAATGACTAACATAAATATTGAAATTCCTGATGAATTGCATAAAAAATTAAAAATACA
>JAWBPL010000141.1:0-2651 GCA_038825025.1 Candidatus Woesearchaeota archaeon
ATATAATCAAAAATATATTAGCCAAATAATTTTGAAATCTTATCAATATCAATTTTATTGTTATTCTTATTTTCTATTCCTGTTTTTTGATTATTTGTTTCTTTTGTCGCAGTTTTATTTTCAATTTCTAATCTTTTTCCTGTCATCTGCATCATTCTTATTTGTAATTTTTGCTTTATTTCTTCTAATTTTTTTTGGTCTATATTTTTTTTTGGGATATTAAATAACATATCATTTGGCTTTCTTGAAATTAAATGAAGCATAAAATGAGGTGATTTTTGCCCAGCAATTGCACCATTTGCAATAAACATTGTTGTTCCTTTAATACCTAATGACTTTAATAATAATTTAGAAGTTCTTTTTGCTATTATACCCATATGTTTTATTAAATTTTCGGGAATTTGAGGCAAAATTTGATAATGTTCTAGTGGCATTACTAAACAATGCCCTTCATTTGCAGGATTTATATCTAAAATTACTATAACTTTATCATCCCTATAAATTTCGTAAGAAGGAATTTCTCTTTTTATTATTTTACAGAATATGCAATTTTTTTTTTGTAATTCAGCTATTTCCTGTGGAGATAAATTAGAAGTATCCATATATAAAAAAAATAATTTATAATTTATATTTTTATTCTTTTATAATTCCATAACCTATTAACCTAAATCTTGTTCCCATTCTTCTGGAAATTGTTACTCTTGAGCCTATATCAGCACAAACAGGCAGCTTTAATTTACATTCTATTAAGTTTTTGCTTAATTTTGTTACAAAGCCAACAGTTGCTGCTGAATTTACATTTAACATTAAAACTTCTGACATTTTAATTGAATCAACTTTTAAGTCTTCTTTTGAGCCTACAACTCTTTCTAATAAATGTGTTTCTAATTTTAATATGTCCCAAACGGGTGGCAATTTATCTGGCAAACCAACAATATTGCCAGTTAAACTATCTGATTTAACAATATTAGGATCCAAAGGTGTCATTATTGCAATAGAGCCGCCTGGTTTTACATAATCAACTTTTTTGCTTCCTGTCATTAAGCTTAAAATTTTTGTTTTTATTGGTTTCCAGACCTTTTTATTTGCTTCTTCATAAACTCTGCCAGGCCTGATTTCAATTTCCTGCCCAACTTTTAGAATTCCTTTTTGCAAAGCACCGCCTAGAATTCCGCCTTTCATATCAATTGGCTTTGTTCCTGGCTTATTTATATCAAATGACCTTGCAACAAACATAATTGGATCTGTATTTTCCTCTCTTTTTGGAGTTGGTATATATTTTTGAATTGCTTCTATTATAACATCAATATTTATGTTATGTTGTGCAGAAACAGGAATTATTGGTGAGTTTTCATATTCTGTTCCTTTTAAAAATTCTTTTATTTGATTATAATTTTTTATTGCTTCATCTTCTGTTACTAAATCTATTTTATTTTGAATTATAACTATGTTTTTTATTCCTATTATTTTTAAAGCCATTAGATGCTCTCTTGTTTGAGGCTGTGGGCATTCTTCATTTGCAGCTACTAGTAATAAAGCACCATCCATTAATGTTGCTCCTGATAACATTGTAGCCATTAAGGATTCATGGCCAGGAGCATCAACGAATGAAACCTTTCTTAAAAATTCTGCTTTATGGCCTTTTTTGCAAGTTTCTTTTGTTGTGTAACAATCAGGCTCTGGACATTCATTACATTTTCTAAAAGTAGAATCTGCATATCCAAGCCTTATTGTAATTCCTCTTTTTATTTCTTCTGAATGAGTATCAGTCCATTTTCCTGTTAATTTTTCTGTTAATGTTGTTTTCCCATGATCAACATGGCCAACCAAACCAATATTTAATTCAGGTTGTGAATCTTCTTTTTTAGAAAGATCTTCTTTATTTTCTGTTTTTTTAATTGATTCCTCTTTAATTGAATCATCTTTTTTATTAACAATTTCAGTTTTTATATTATTAGTGTCTATTTCTTTTTTATTATCTATTTCTTTTTTTTTTGACTTTTTTTTTGTTTCTTTTTTCTTTTCGTTATCTTTTTTTTCAGTGTTTTTATTTAAATTTTGATCTTCATTATCTTTGGAATTATTAATATATTTTTCAGAAATATTTTCAGAATTATTTATTTTAGAATTATTATCTTCATTGTTGGTTTTTTCATCAATCTTTTTTTTCCTAGGCATTTTATATAAAGAAAAATTGAATTCTTTATAAGTTTTTGTGTGTTTTGAGTTTTTTTTATTTTATAATTTTTTAAAAAATCTTTATTTTTTTATATTTATTAGTAGTTCATATTTATTAGTATTATTAGTAATCCTTAGTAGTCCTTAGTAATAATCTATTTTTCCATTAAAATAAATACCTTTTTTTAATTCTATAGGCCGCCAGTCATCAATTACTAAATTTGCATTTAGCCAATCAGCTAATTCATTAGGATTTCCAATTGTTGCAGACAATCCAATAAATTGTGCATTCTTTAATAAATTTTTTAAAATTGTAATAACAACTTCTAAAGTTGGCCCTCTTGTTGCATCATTTAATAAATGAATTTCATCTATAATAATTGTGGCTAATCTATTTATGAAATTTGCTTTATGTCTTATTAAAGAATCTAATTTTTCGCTTACAGTTACGATTAAATCATAATTATCTAAAA
>JAWBPL010000142.1:0-2579 GCA_038825025.1 Candidatus Woesearchaeota archaeon
ACTGCCACTCTACCGCTGAGTTACAGGGGCAAATCACTAAAATATTTTTTTACTATATAAAAAATTTAAAATAAATGGTTCTTATATTTTATTTAAAATTTCTTCTTTTGAATATTTTTTTTGGCATTCCTTACATATTGTATGTAATTTACTATTTTTTTTTATATATGTTCCTAAAATTTTGTTGAGAAAAGTAACTTCTATTTTTTTATTACAAATATTGCATTTTGCCATATTATGTTAAAAAATTTCTATTTTTATTAATTTATTTATAAAAATAATAGCAATCAAAAGGAAAATTTTTTTGTTTAATTATTACTTATTAGTAGTAAAAAAACAAAAGATTTATATATAAGTATTTTTTAAAAATAGTTATGAAAGAAATATGCAGAAATTGCAAAAAAGAAACAAATAATGAGATTTTTTGCTCTTTAGAATGTAAAAATTCTTGGTTTATGGATTTTGATAAAGAAGCAATAGTTTTAATAAGATAAATATTGTTTTTTGAATAATTTTTTATAATAATTATTAAAAGTATGAATAATTAAAATTATGAATATAATGAAGAAATTTCTTTTTTTCCTTTTTGTGTTTTATATAAAAAATCTATTTGCTTTATATCAGAGGCTTCAAAATTTTTTTTATCTTGCCTTAATCTTAAAAATCTTGGAAATCTTAAAGCATAGCCAGAATTATAATTTTGAGAAAGTTGTATTTCTTCATATGCAACTTCTATTACAATTTCAGGCTTAATTTTAACAGATTTTCCTTTTTTTTCTATAAAAAAAGGCTCTAAAATTTTTGTTAATTCTTTAAAGGAAAAGCCTTCTTGCTCTAATTCTTTTAATCCTGTTGAGACTTTTCCTATTTCTTTAAATTCATTTTCTTCTGAATCATAACAAGATAAATAAAAACTAGATAAAAAGCCAGATCTTTTCCCTTCGCCATATTCAGCAGAAGTAATAACTAAATCCAATGGCTCCATAATCGGCTTTATTTTTACACCTGTTCCTATTTTCCTGCCAGGTTTATAAAAAGATTGCAAGTTTTTTGCCATTATGCCTTCATAGCCAAGTGAAAGTGCTTTTTTATAAAAAGAATCTGCAATTTTTTCATCACAAGTAATTATCTGTTCTGATAATGAAATCTTTTTTTCTATATTAGGAATTATTTTTTCTAAAATTTTTCTTCTCTTTTCAAAAGATTCATTTAATAAGTTTTTTTCTTCTAATAATAAAATATCAAAAATTTTTATCTCAACCGGAAATTTTTCAGACATTTCTTTTATATTATATTTTCTTTTTATTCTTTGAGATATTAATTGAAAAGGAATGCTTTTTTTTGTTTTGGGATCATAAGCAACAGCTTCACTATCTAAGATTATTTTATTTACATTAATTTCAGATATTGTTTTAATAATTTCAGGAAATTGAGAACTTACATCTTCTAAATTTCTTGTGAATAATTTTGTCTCTTGATTATTTTTATGTATTTGCAACCTAAAACCATCATATTTAAATTCAAAAGCTAACGGCTTTCCTAAATTAAAGGCCTCTTTTATTGAATTTGCTTTGTAAAAAAGCATTAAATTTAATGGCTTTCCTGGCTCAATATTAATATTATCTAATGCATCTTCTTTTCCTTTTGATAATATAACAGCGATTTCAGAATAATCATTTAAAATGTCATAGGCATTTTGTATTTTTTCTGTTAATCTTTTATATTCTTGATTTGATTCAAGCAGATTTTCTTCAATGTCATAATTAATATTTAATTTATCTGAAAAAAAAGCCCAAATTATTGAATCTCTTAATGTGCTTTTTCCAAAGCCAAGCCTTAAATTATCTATTAATGTTCTAATTATGTATTTAGCCTCAATTGGACTAGAATTAATCAATAAATTTGAAATAAGGTTTATTTTTTGCTCTATGCTGCCTTTTCCTTCTTGCTCTGTTAATTTTTTTATTATATCAAAAACATCATCAATTGTAAATTCTTTTGGGAACAATGAATTTTGTTTTTTTTCTTTTAAAAAAACATAACAAACATCTCCTAAGTCACCTAATGTTTTAAATTTTTCAAGTATATCTTTTTCACTTTTTCCAATAGTTTTGCTTATTGCTTTAATAACAATTTTTTCTGCAACACCTTTTTTTATTTGCACATATTCAGGATATGTTTTACCTTGAATTAAAAGAATTGTTTTATATAATATATTGTTATTTTTTTTGTCTTCACTAGAAATTTTTTTTATAAAATTTGAAATTAAAAAGGTTTTTTCTAGTCTTTTGTTTGTTTTAGATAACTTTTCATATAATTCAACTAATTCTTTATAAAGCATATTAATAAAATAAAGAAATATATTAATAAAAGTTTCTAACAAGCATTTATTTTGTGAATTTTTTTAATGATGAAAAATCATTTTTTTCTATTTTTGCTAAAAATAAAGCATTTTCCCATGTTTTAAAATTTTTTATATAAGTAGAATAAGAGCCAGCCCATTTTCTTTCTTTTAAGTCTTTTGGCATAGGGCATTTATTTATTTCTTTTTGTATTATTTTTAAATTTTCTAACAATTC
>JAWBPL010000143.1:0-2557 GCA_038825025.1 Candidatus Woesearchaeota archaeon
TATTTTGGAGTAATTTACCTAAACCAAAATTTAAAACAGATTTAAACCCACAATTTAATTATGTTGTTAAGGCAAATTCTGAAAACCTACCATTTGAAAATGATAGTTTAAATTCTGTTATTTACGACCCTCCTTTTATTATTCGTTGTGGTAAAAAAAAAATCAAAAATATCCAAAAGATTTGGTTATTACAAAAATTTAAATGAACTAAAAAATAACTATAAAAAAAGTATAAATGAAATTTATAGAGTACTTAAAATAAATGGTATTTTTGTTATTAAGTGTCAGGATACGTCAAATTCGTCATTAAATATGTTGATACATAATATCGTAATAAATTATTGTATTTATGCTGGCTTTTTACCTTTAGATATTTTTATATTCATAAACAAAAATAAAATTATATCAAAAAATTGGACAAAAGAAAATCAAAAAATGGCATTAAAGTATCATTCATATTTCATTGTCTTTAAAAAAGTTAAAAATAAAGATATTATAAAAAAAATATACTTAGATGTATAATATTAAATCTTTTATATCACGAAAAAATAATACAAAATACGATTTTTATGCTACTGAATCGAAAGCAATATCTGAGTTGTTGAAAAAAGAAACTTTTAACAAAAATATTTGGGAAATATGTTGTGGAAATGGCATATTAAGCAAAGAGTTAATTAAACACGGATATAATGTTAAAAGCAGTGATATAATAAAAAGAGGTTATGGTGAAGTAATTGATTTTCTTTCTGTTGATGATAATTATTTTTGGGACGGAGATATAATAACAAACCCGCCGTACAAAAATTCATTAAAATTCATAGAAAAGTCATTAAAAATTATTAGGAAAAATAATAAAGCGTGTTTTTTATTACCTATAACGTTTTTAGAATCTCAAAAAAGATATAATTTTTTTCAAAAACATCCGATATACATAATTTATGTGTCTGTTAAAAGAATAAACTGTGCTTTAAACGCAGATTTTAAAAAATATAATTCATCTTTTAGGTGTTTAGCATGGTTTATTTGGAAAAAAGGACATAAAGGAAAAACAATAATTAAATATTTTAATCATTGAAAAAATGAAATACCTTGACAAAAATTTATATCCTACAAAAACTTGGTTAAAGTTTATCAAAAACTTTAATGTAAAATGAATTGATTTTTTGTAAATCATTTATTTATAAATAATTAAAATATATAAAATTAAGAGGTCATTTGTTTTTTGAAATTAAAAAATAATTCAAAAAAACACTTGTACCTATAAAAAAAGTTAGTCCAAATATTGTTTTGTTTTTTTTCTTTAATTTTTTTTCTAAATCTTTGTTTTTATTTTTTTGTTCCAAAAAATCAAATTCAAGTTTTATCAAATAACTATTCATGTTTTTAATAAACATATCTTGTTCCATTATTAAACTATCTTTGTAATTTATCTTTTTTTCGCACAGATTAAAATTTTCTTCACAATATTTTAAACTTAATAGTTTTAAGTTTATAGAGTTAATTTCCTGAACAGAATAACAAAGAAGAGTGTCTTTTCCTTTAATTAAATAATTCTGTGAATAAAAAAATGTTACAAATAAAAAAAATAAAAAATTTAAAATTTTCATTTTATTAAACATTTTAACAAACTATCATTAAATTTTTTGTTGTTTCTGTTCATTATTATTTTGATTTTTTCATCATTAAATTTTTTTATTAAGTTTTTTTGTAAATTTTCAATACTGTCTATTTTTTTATTTGTCTTAATAATATTGTTTATACCATTACTTATAGAATGATACATTAGTTCATTTTGTTTATCATTATTTTTTAAATAAATAAACGTTTTTGTATTTAGACAAAAACTTAAAATACCCAAAAAAGTATTTATTATTAAAACGACTATGTATAATTCATTATTTTTATTCATTTTCATTTGTTTTATTCTTTTCTTTCATTATTTGATGTCCCTGATAACCAGCATAAATCATTTTAGATGCAAAAACCATTAAAATTTGTTCCAATGTAAATTTGTCTAAATTTTTATAGACATAATAATTTAAACAAATCATTGCACTTATAAAAATAATAAAACACTCTATTCTTTTTCTGGACAACAAACTTTTTTTGTTTGAAAAAGTTAATAATATTTCGTATAAAAATTTTTTAATCATGTTATTTGTTTTTTATTAAGTTGTTGTAAGTAATTTTCTTCTGTTATGTTTTTTAAAATAAAATCTATTCCAAAAACTTTGTAATTCTGATATAAAAAACCAATTTTGTTTTCTCCTATTATATTCCAATATGTTGGCACATTAAAGTTGTTCCCATTTTCATCTTTAATATAATTATATTGTTTAAAAAGATAAACTTTATTAAATTTATCTCTTAAATATATACAAGTGCTATAAATACTGTCTGCAAAACCAACAATTTCCCCTTCATAAATATAATCACCTGTTGGATAAAATTTTCCTTTATATCTTTTAAAATCAGTTTTTGAAATAGTAACTTTTTTATTTAAACACTTTTCTCTTTCGCTAAAAACTTTTTCATGAATTTCATTTTTCCATATTTT
>JAWBPL010000144.1:0-2534 GCA_038825025.1 Candidatus Woesearchaeota archaeon
ATAGAAAATGAAGATTTATATTTGATAGCTACAAGCGAGCATGCAATCGGCCCTTATCATATGAATGAAACTATAGAATCAAAAAACCTTCCTTTGAAATATGCAGGCATTAGTTCTTGTTTCAGAAAAGAAGCAGGCTCTCATGGAAAAGACACAAAAGGCATTTTCAGAGTTCATAGGTTTCATAAAGTTGAGCAATTTGTTTTTTGCAAACCAGAAGATTCTTGGAAAATACATGAAGAATTAAGGCAGAATATGGAAGAAATTTTTCAAGCATTGGAAATTCCTTATAGAATAGTAAATATATGCACAGGCGACATTGGCTCAATAGCAGCAAAAAAATATGATCTAGAAGCATGGATGCCAGTCCAAGGAAAATATAGAGAAATGTGCTCTTGCAGTAATTGTACAGATTATCAGGCAAGAAGATTACAAACAAAATATCAAGAAGGAGATAAAAGAGAATTTGTTCATACTTTAAATTCAACTGCAATAGCAACTTCAAGAGCAATTGTTGCAATAATGGAAAATAATCAAAATGAAGATGGCTCTTTTAATGTGCCAAAAGCATTATGGCCTTATATGAATGGTGTAAAAGTAATTGGAAAAAAATAAGATTAAAAAAAATAAATAAGAATAAATAAAAAGTTTTAACAAAACATAATAAAAGTAATCATAAAATTAAAAAGTAAAATCAAAAAGTTTATATAGGAATGTGTATACTATTATCTATATGTCTGATTACACATCGCCTTTTAAAACAGGAATTGAGTTTTTAGATAGATTAGGTGTTTATGAAATTTTGTTGCCTTTCTTATTAGTTTTTACTTTGGTTTATGCTATATTAGAAAAATCCAGAGTTTTAGGTGTTGAAAAAATAGGCGATGAGTATTTACCAAAAAAGAACCTTAATGCTATGTTTGCTTTTGTTACTGCTTTTTTGGTTGTAGCAAGTTCAAGATTAGTAGCAACAATAAATGAAGCTGTTGCAAACATGACAATATTAATGTTATTAGGTGTTTGTTTTTTAATTTTATTGGGTGTTTTTCATACTGGTAATGAGGAAATGAAACTTAATGATACTTACAAAAATATTTTTACAATAATTAGTTTTATTGGCATAATTTTAATATTTTTACATGCATTAAAAACAAATGATGGAACTCCTTGGCTTTATTATGGTTGGGGTTTTTTAGTATCAAATTTAGATACAGGTGTTGTAGGAGCTGCAATTTTAACAATCATTGTTGTTGGCTTGATGGGTTATATTGTAAGTGACCAGAAAAAACCAGCTGAAACAAAAAAAGAATAAATATATCTTATAAAATTACATATAATTTACATAGAATAATTAGTTTATAAAAAAAATAAAAAAATAAGGTAAAAAAAGATCAAAATGCAAACATTCACAGACTGGATTTTAATTTTAGATAGAATGGGTGTCTTAGAAGTTTTATTGCCTTTTTTATTAGTTTTTACTATTGCTTTTGCTGTCTTACAAAAAAGCTTGATTTTAGGGCCAATAGAGCAATCAAAAAAATTTAATTCAATGGTAGCAATGGTTCTTGCATTTGTTACTGTTATGCCTCATATTGTTGGCAGAGGCCCAGATGTTGTTCCTATTATTAATAGTGCATTGCCTAATGTTTCATTATTAATGATTGCCTCAATGATGGTTTTATTAATGATTGGTGTTTTTGGGCCTAATGTTAGTGTTTATAACACTCAATTAGTGCCTATTGTTGTTTTATTTTCAGCAATTGCAGTAGGCTATTCTTTTATTGCTGCTGCTGGCGGCTTACCAATGATCCCTTTTTTAAATGATCCTGACACTTGGAATTTGATTGTTGCTTTATTAGTATTTGGAATAATTGTTTGGTTTATTACTAAAGAAGAAACAAAAGATCCAAATAAAAGATCAATTTTTGAAAGATTAAATGAGTCTATGAAAGGAATATATAAATAAAATTGTTAATATTATTATTAATTAATATATAAAAAAATATAAAAAAAAGATGTAAAATGGCTTCATTATTGGATTTATCATTATTGAATTATTTTTCAAATATATTTGTAATTTTATTTGTTTTTGCAGCTACTTATGCTGTTTTAATGTTTAAAAATCCATTTCAAATAGATAAAGAAAAGATGTATATTAATGCTTTTATAGCAGTTACTTTAGCTGTTTTAATGATTTTTTCTCAAGATGCAATTGATATAATAAAAAGCACAGTCCCTTGGTATATTGTTATGATGATTGGCTTATTATTTGTGATTATAATAACTAGTTCTTTTAATGCAAGTGTTCCTGAAACAGTAACTAAAAGTCTTGGAACTTATATTTTAGTTATTGCTATTATAATTTTATTAATAAATGTAGCAAATAAATTAGGACAACAAGCAGGGCCATATTTAAATGGAAATGCAGATCCTGATAATGTTATTGCAAATGGAGAAGGAGATGTTGCTTCAGGCAGTTTTACTCAAAATTTTGGTGCTACTTTATTTCATCCAAAGGTTTTAGCAATGATTTT
>JAWBPL010000145.1:0-2521 GCA_038825025.1 Candidatus Woesearchaeota archaeon
CAATTAATTGTTTTCCGTTTTTTAATTCAACAATTACTCTTTGGTTTCTTGCTTTGTTTAACATATCTAATAGTCTTAATTCCATAATAACACCTCAATATAAAAGATTAATAAATAATTTTAATATCAATTATTTATATTAATTTAATATATAAAATAATCTTTTGGATTAACCTTAAATTTATAAATGTTTTGAAAAAGCCATAAAATTTTTTAAAAAAAGATTTTTAGAGAAATATTAAAAATAAAAAAATAAAAATTAAAGAATTTCTATTCCTAATTCTTCTTCCATTTTTACTTTTTGTGTTTTCTTTTCTTTTTGATCAACTTTTCCTAAAATCCATGGGCTTTTTACTCCTGTAATTATTGTCATAACACATATTTTTCCTTTCATTGCTTCTGAAACTCTGGCACCCCAAATGACATTTGCATCTGCATCAAATTTTTCAGTTACTAAATCACCTATTTTTGCTACTTCTTCTAATGTCATATCTGGGCCGCCTTCAACATGGATTAATGCACCTTCTGCACCTTCATAGTTAATGTCTAGTAAAGGATGACTTAATGCACCTTGAACTGCTTCTTCTACTCTATTATTTGTATCAGAAACACCAACACCAATTGCAGCAACACCTCCATTTGTCATTATTGCTTTAACATCTGCAAAATCCAAATTAACTAATGAAGGAACAGCAATTGTTTCAACTATGCCTCTTAACATTGTTGAAATTAATTCATTAGCAACTGCAAATGCCTGTCTAACTGGCAAATTTCCTGCAATTTGAACTAATCTGTTGTTATCAATTACAATAACAGTGTCAGAAACTTGTCTTAATTGTTGCAAGCCGAATTCAGCTTTATCAACTCTTGCTCTTTCAATTGTGAAAGGCATTGTTACTGTGCCAATAACAATAGCACCATTTTCTTTTGCAACTTTTGCAATTACTGGAGCTGCTCCTGTTCCAGTGCCGCCGCCCATTCCAGCACAAACAAAGACCATATCTGCTCCTTTTAATGCATCTTTTATTTCATTAATTGTTTCTTTTGCAGCTTCTGCACCTCTTTCAGGAAAACCGCCACAGCCTAAGCCTCTAGTTAAGCTTTTTCCAATCAGGAATTTTCTATCAGCATCAATTGTGTCAAGATGCAATTTATCAGTATTACATGCTATAATTTCAGCACCTTTAACACCACGATGGTAAAGCCAATTTACCATGTTTGTTCCAGCTCCACCTGCACCAATAACTTTTATATTGGCCATTCCGACTTCAAATTCTTCAGACATTTTTTCACCCACTTCTTCAAATTTATACAATTTTTTTTATATTTTTTAAAAACTACAAAAACCTATAATAATTATAAAAAGATACTAGTATATAAACTTTATCATTTAATTAGATTTGTATATATTTTTGTATACTAATTCCTATAATATAAAGATTAATAAAATTTGCTTAATATGTTATGAATTTTATATACAAATTACTTCAATATTTAATTAATTCAATATTTTATTTTATATTTTTATTATTATATTTTAAATACTCAAATTTATATCGTTATGCATAATATATAAATAAGAATGTATATAAAAAATAAACTTTAAAAAAGTTAAAATCTATTTTTTATATTACTTTTTATATTACTTATATTATTGCTATGCATTGATATATCTTTATTTTGGTTATAATAATTATTAGAATTTTTACTAAAATTTTGATTATTATATGAATAATTTTGATTATTATTAAATGAAAAAGAACTTGTTTTCTGTGTATAAATATTTTTTTTTATTTCGTCTATTCTTTTATCTATATGGTTGTTTTTATTTAACTCGTTTTTTATATCATTTAAGTCTTCCTCAATAGCTTTTGGATTAGGCATATATTTATCTGTTAATTCAATGACATAATAATATAAAGGAAAGAACAAAATTGCAGCTAAAATATGATTAAATGAAAAAGGAATTGCATTATAAAATATAGGAACAAACATGGCAAAAACATAGGTAATATTTCTCACTTTACCCCATCTCTTTATTATAGGATTTCCTTTAATGCCATAATGAATTATTAGAGCACCATACAGGAATAAAATAAATATTAAACCAAATCTTGCTATTATGTCAAAAGCATTTTTAATTGTTTTTTCTATAATTAGATTAACTGTCTGTCTTGCACAATCAATGCTGCCCCATAATATAACAACAGAATTTGTTATAGCATTTCCCATAGATGTTCCAATTTTCTCTTGAAAAAACTCTGCAAAAAACCAAGCAATCCATATAGGAATTAAAAGCCATAACATGTCATAATTTTCAAAAGGAACTAAAAAAAGAGTATGAAGCCAAATTTTAAATAATTCTAGAACATAATTAAATAAGGAAAAAACCATTTCAACCTCTTTTTTATTTTAAAAAATAAAATAATTTAATTAACATTTATTTAAATAACATTTCTTATTTATTAAATAATATCTTCTTTTTAAATTCTTTTCTTTCTTGGCTTTTTAAAATCTAAAT